>JADFIM010000042.1 GCA_022566725.1 Planctomycetota bacterium | reverse complement strand
CGGTCGAGCGAATCATTGCGACGGATTCCAGCGTAGCCGGATCGGTGTACTGCACCGCTAGGGACCTGGCCCAGGTCATTGCCCCGCTCATGTTCCAACCGCAAAGTTCTGAATCGAGACTGTTGAACACCCCGGCGATCATGCACTTGGCTCGATTCGCAAACGACTTCGGGCTTCGCAGCACGTTCGACAAGGCGGCAGGAGCGGTGCGTCTGGAGCTGACCGACGTCGTAGACGGCACGGGCGTGCTGATGCGTTGGTATCCCCAGTCGGGCCGAGGCGTCGTCGTTCTGTTCAACAGCGAGACGGGGCCGGACGCAGCCTTGCGCATCGCGCACACCGCCCTCGGCGGGGCCTGACCTACGCACTCCACGCCCGAAACTCGGATTCTGGGCTTGAATATCGTGGGGGGGTGTTACACTGGTATGCCAATGGCTGGGCGACGGAGCCGGGCGAGGCCATATCGGGAATCTCGGTTCAAGCAGAGAGGACGGACATGCGAAATCTCATCATGCCATTGCTTGCAGCCGGAGTAACGGCCCTGAGCACCGCCCCGGTCTACGCCGACCTCGGCGATCAACTCTTCAAGCTCCTGCCCAACGACGGCGCGGCGGGCGACTACTTTGCCTCCTCCGTCGGGATCAGCGGGGAGACCGCCATCGTCGGGGCCTACAGCAACGACGACAACGGCGACTTCTCTGGCTCCGCCTACCTCTTCGACACCGCCACGGGCGAGCAGATCGCCAAGCTCCTGCCCGACGACGGCGCGGAGGGCGACTTCTTCGGCATCTCCGTAGCGGTTAGCGGCGCCACCGCGATCGTCGGGGCCTATGCGGACGACGACAACGGCACCAACTCCGGCGCCGCCTACCTCTTCGACGCCACCACAGGTGCCCAGATCGCCAAGCTCCTCCCCGACGACGGCGCGGCGTACGACTTCTTCGGCATCTCCGTCGCGATCAGCGGCACCACCGCCATCGTCGGGGCCGATGGCGTCGACGACAACGGCTTCGTCTCCGGCGCCGCCTACCTCTTCGATACCACCACGGGCCAGCAGATCGCCAAGCTGCTGCCTAACTTCGGAGTGGCGCTCGACTACTTCGGCTCGTCGGTCGCGATCAGCGGCAACACCGCCATAGTTGGTGCCTTCAGGAACGACAACAACGGTACCGACTCAGGCTACGCCTACTTCTTCGACACCACAACAGGCAGTCAAACGGCCTATTTCTATCCCAACGACGCCGCGCCGAGCGACCTGTTCGGCAACGCCGTCGCGATCAGCCCGCCGCCGCGGGCCACCGCTATCGTCGGGGCAGTTTGGGACGACGACAACGGCGACGACTCCGGCTCGGCATACCTCTTTGCTGCCGCCACCCCCGGAATGTGCCCGTGGGACCTCGACGGGACGGGCACCGTTGGCATACTCGATCTGCTTGCGCTGCTCGCGGCCTGGGGATCCAACCCCGGCGGTCCGCCGGATTTCGACGGCGACGGCACCGTCGGCATCCTCGACCTGCTCGCGCTGCTGGCCAACTGGGGGTCGTGCCCCTAAGCGTGAGACGCGCGAAAGACCACTTGTCGTCATGGAGGAGACTAGAAATGAGGATTTCAGTATTGAGAACCACCCTTGGCCTTGCCTGCGGTCTGGTGATTGCAGTGGCAGCCAACGAGGCTGTGGCGGGGCCCTGCCCCGGGCCGGGCGACTGCTGCGTCGCCAACGGAACGCCCGGATGCGATCATGAGACGTGTTGCAACGCGATCTGCGCCATTGATCCGTTCTGCTGTGACATAGAATGGGACGGAATCTGCGCAGACGAGGCGAACGCCGATGCAATCAACTGCCCGCAGTGCCAGCCGGTTCCGTCCGGCGCCTGCTGCGCCGGCACGGATTGCGTCGTCGTCACCGAGGACGCCTGTGCTGCCCAGGGCGGAACCTACCTGGGTGACTTCACGAAGTGCGAGGTCGGAGGAAAACCGGTCACGTATGAGTCGTCCCCGAATGCGTCGCTGCCGGACAACAATCCGGCGGGTGTCAGCGACACCATCACCGTGCCGGACTCGGCGGTCATCACCGATGTCGATGTCGCTCTGCAAGTGACGCACACCTGGGTCGGCGATCTGTGCGTGACCCTTGTGCATCAGCCCACGGGCACAACGGTGGACCTGATCCAGCGCATGGGCGAGGCAGGCGGATGCCATCTCGGTGCTCCCTTTGGCTGCCAAGAGAACAATTTCAACATCGTCCTTAACGACGGAGGGGCCGGCGGTCCCATCGAGAGTCAATGTGTGGCCAATCTCTCGTCACCGCCGGGCTACATTCCCAACAACCCGCTCGCGGCGTTCAATACGCTCGATTCGGCTGGGGACTGGACGTTGACCGTGAGCGACAATGCGGGCGCCGATTTCGGGACCTTTAACAGTTGGGCGCTCATCATCACCAGTGGTGATGGGCCCGGCCCGTGCGATTCATCATGCGCCTGGGATCTGGATGGCGACGGCGTGGTCGGCGTTGGTGACCTCCTGATACTCGTTCACAACTTCGGGCCGTGTGACGGGGAATGCCCGGCCGACTTCGACGAAGACGGGTTCGTGGGCGCTTCCGATTTGCTGGCCTTGATCGCGAATTTCGGGGAGTGTCCCGGAACCGGTTGCCCCTGGGACGTCAACGGCGACGGCGTCGTAGACCGTTTGGATGTAATAGCCGTGAACGACAACATGGGGTCGTGCAAGGATCCCGACAACTGCCCGTGGGATGTCAACGGCGACGGCGTGGTGGACGGCGCCGATGTGTCCGAGGTGGCGACCCACTTCGGACCATGCCCGAAGGAGTAGTTGACCGCGACCAGCCGCCAATGCCGACGCGAAGCGATCTCCTCGCACTGCTCGCCAACTGGGGACCGTGTCCATAATTGTTGAGCCCCGCCGGCCACGGCGGGATGATCGTCAACGGGCGCTCGTCGCCGCTTCGCGGTCGGCAGAGCGGTTGCCAGCCCACGCTTCGCCGTCGGTCCGGTTCGAAGCTGTTTATGGAGTATGTTCGACGGCGACTTTGTGCGGGCGGGCTGGCTGAACGAAGAAGGATCGATAGCCATGCTGCGGGATACGGATGATCTCGCCGTTCAGCGAGATCTCCATGGCATACTTCCACGTTCCCGCTCGCACCGCATGGGGCGGGATGAAGATTTGGAAGTTGCCGTATCCATCGGCTTCCATGGGGGCGCGGATTTCGCCCGGGACACCCGGGATCTGGTACACCGCGGTGGGTTGATCGACCAGTTGGTTTGCGGCTAGCAGAACGATCCGCACCTCATGTGCGGTATCCGTGGCGAACGGCTTGTCGCGCAGGCTGCTAAGGATCATCCCTGTCTTATCCATGAAGCTCACCACGAAGGGAGAGCCGGGAGAACCCAAGGCATATTGCCGGCCGGCCTTGGTGACGTCGATGTAATACTCGGCCTTATCCTGCGGTTGCAGGTCCTCGGTGGGCAACAACGCCCACAACTGGCCGGCGCGCAGCCGCATGGGTGTGGCCTGGTACGCGCCGGTTCCCGCCATCCGGTGATAGACGGTGCCGCTGACGGGTTCATTGTCCTTGTGCTTGACCGCCACCTCGACAGACAGGGCCGTGCCCACGGACTGATAGGGATGAGAGCTGTGCTGCACACGACTGCAACCCAAGGCCGCGAACAGACCGATCCCGACGAAGATCGCGCATTGAGTTCTCATGGGTCCCAACCTTTCTGATGCAGATAACCGGGTGCCAGCGTCGCACAGTGTTGCGACCCGCCTTTCCCGTCGTCGGTTTAGGGCATCGGCTTTAGCGTGTCTGGGCGTTTCGCAGACCCTACAAGCCCGGTTGCGAGGTTCGTAGGGTCCGCCGGGTTCACAAGTCTCGGCTCGCGCGCGGTAGCCCAACGGACACATTGGTGCGCGCAGGGCGGGATGCGGACGCCTTAGCGGACACAAGTTGGTCGAGTTTAGCGCTGGATAAGCTTGAGATACGCTCGGTTAGCGCTGAGATAAGCCGAGATAAGCCCCGGTTAGCCGAAGTTATGGTGCGCGTCGCCCGCCCGGCGCGCGCCCGAAGGCCCGATCGGTCATCCTTGCGCGCGCGGGCGATTCCGACCCTCAACCGCAAGTCAGATTCCACGGTCCACCGAGCGCGCAGTGTGCGCCCCGAGGGGCTGCGCGCGCAGATGTGGCGCCGCTTTTGAGGCCCGTCTTGAGCGCGCGGTGGAGCGGTGCACAGCGGGGAACGAAGCGATGCATTTGGAGGCGTAGAATTGGATTGCATGACCTGTGCCAGCGACCGAAGAGAAGAGCGCGGAGCCGAATCGACGTGGACGACGCGGCGGTTGCTCGCCTGGCTGACCGGGCATTTTGAATCCAAGGGCGTCGATTCGCCGCGGGTGGCGGCTGAGATGCTGCTGGCGCATGTCTTCGGCTGCGAGCGGATGCGACTGTATATGGAGATTGACCGGCCGGCGTCACCGCTGGAGCGGGCGTCGTTGCGGGAGCTGGCGGCCAGAGCGGCGAACCACGAGCCGGTGCAGTATCTCGTTGGGCAAGCGTGGTTCTTCGGTCGGCCGTTTGCGGTCAACCGCTCGGTGTTCATCCCTCGGCCGTGCACCGAGTCGCTGGTGGAGCACGTGCTTCAATGGTGCCGGGCAACGCCGGGTCATGCTGGGCAGATGATCGCCGACGTTGGCACGGGCAGCGGCTGCATCGCGGTGTCATTGGCAGCCCAGCTCAGTGACGCCCATATCGTGGCGACCGATATCTCCCAGGAGGCGCTGGAGCTGGCGAGGACCAACGCCCAGCGGCACAGCGTGGCGGATCAGATCGAGTTTCGCCTCGGGTCGGGCCTTGAGCCGTTGATGTGCCGCCCAGGCAGCGGTCAGTTTGATGTCATCTGCTCCAATCCGCCGTACATCCCCGACCACCAGTGGGCCGAGGTGGCGCCCAATGTGCGGCAGTACGAGCCCGCGTCGGCGTTGCAGGGCGGCGCTGACGGCCTGGATGTGATTCGCCCGCTGATTGGGGGTGCCGGCGAGCTGCTTCGGCCGGGCGGGCAACTGGTCGTTGAAATCGCCGACTGCCAACGCGACGCGGCGCTGGAGCTGGCGGGCGCGTCGCAGATGCTGGCGAATCCGGTGGTTCTCAAGGACCACGAAGGGCATTGGCGGGTATTGGTCGCCCAGCGCCCGGGGTCGTGAAGCCGCGAAACCCGCTGGGCCGGGTGATCGTCAGGTGCCGGCTTTGACGCTCGCGCTCAGGGCCTTTTTGACCTCCTCCACGAGCTGCCCGGCCTTGAATGGTTTGAATAGAAACGAGTGCAGCCCCTCTTGAGAGGCCCGGACGATCGAATGGTGCGGGTCATACCCGAACCCGGTCATGAGGATGACCGGCGTGTCGGGCGCGAGCTCCTTGGAGGTGCGAAACACCTCGTAGCCGCTCGCCAGCGGCATCTTGATGTCCGAAATGACCAGGTCGAAGCTGGTGTTGCGCGACTGGGCGCCGCGCAGGGCTTCGATCGTTTCATTGCCGTCGCGGCAGGCGGTCACCTCACATCCCTTTTGGGTGAGTATCTTGCTGACACTCGTGCAGATGAGGGGATCGTCGTCGGCGATCAGGACGCGCTTGCCGGTCATGCTGGGGTCGGGTTGGCTGCGATGAAGCTCCTCCTCGGCACCCAGGACGCTCCGGGGCGCGGCAGTGCAAGCCTCGATGCGTTTGCGGAGGCCTGCGATGTCCTCGATAATCTGCTCCAGGCCTTTGCGGGTCTTGCCGTCGGCGAGGTTGGCCTCCCGCAGCGCCTGGGCGTGGCTCGTGACTTCGGCCAGCGGCTCATTCAGCTCGCTGAGGACGTTCTGGGCCATCTGCTCGTTGGTTGTGTAGCGCTCGACGACCAACAGATCGAGGATGTTCATCGCCATGGCGATATAGCGGCCGAAGATCGTTGCGAACTGCCGGTCGTTGTGGTCGAAGGCCGCAGGCCTCTTCGACTCGATGTTGAACACGCCGATGACCCGGTCGTGCAGTCGCAGCGGCACGGTCAGGGAGCTGGCCGCATGGTCCAGGCCCTCGCGGTACAGCGGATCCTCTTTGACATTGGGGCAGAGGTAGCTCTCACCCGTGGCCGCGACGTAACCGGTAATCCCGCTGCCTTGCGGCTGGGGGTGGATCACCTCGCCGATCTTCTCAGGCGTGATACCCACCGACGTGACCAGTTCCAGGCGGTTGGTTTCCTTGTCGAGCAGGCGGATTTCGAAGTTATCGAACTGCAGCAGATCGTGCACATAGTGAACGATCTTCTCTTCCAGGACCTTGAGCCGCTGAGCCATGTTGAGCTTGACGATCGATCCAGCTTCGATCTTCATCAGTTCCGAG
Organism: Planctomycetota bacterium; assembly: GCA_022566725.1. GTDB lineage: Bacteria > Planctomycetota > Phycisphaerae > Phycisphaerales > SM1A02 > JADFFQ01. The sequence goes on along the minus strand of JADFIM010000042.1, from coordinate 7,837 downwards.
CCGGCGGCATCGATGGCGTCCAGCTTGTCAAGCAGGCGCCGGCTGGCCGTGACTTCCCACATCACCCCGACCACGGTCGCTACGGTGTCTGCATCGGTCTCCTCGACGGACGCCGGTGAGGCCACCAACTCGTAGTGCTCCTCGCCGCTGTGGAAGGAGAACTTCTTGCTGCGGCGCCGCCCAACGGGTATGGCCGAGTCGTGCGACTCATTGAGTACCTGGATGGCCTGGCGGCACAACCGGGCGAAGTGCTGGCGGACCGGTTCCTCGTACTCTTGGAGGCGCGAGTTCATCCAGGCGATGGAGCCGGAGGCATCGACCAAGCCGACGCCTTCGCCGATGTACTGGAGGATGCTGACCGCTGCCTGCGGCGATCTCGGCTGCCCCACGCGAAGCTGGTCCCCCGGACCGAGCACCAGGGTGCCGGGCTCTTCGCTGGCGATCCTTTGGGCCGCGGCCGCATCGGGCATCTCTATCACATCGAACATCGACCGCAGCGATTCGACCAGGCTCGCATCCAGCGGCGACTCGCCAGGCAAGAGGACCAGCCGTGGACGGGACAAGGTCATGAGGTGGTCGTCTTGTCTCGTGAGAGAGGACAAAGCCCAGTAGTTTACAACGGTAGCCCCATGCCGGGCAATCTACCGGGGCCAAAAGGTTCGCGATCGTCGCTTGACAACCGCGACGGTCGATCGAGAATCGGTCGGCCGCGCCATAGGCGTCGGCGGCGGTCTCTGGATCTGTTGCCAAGATGCTCCGGGCCGTCAGCTTCGGTAGTGTGTCTCGGACACCGATTATCGCGCCGCTCGGACATGATTGCAGCTCACCGCCTATCCAAGAGGTTCGGCAGATTCCTGGCCGTGAATTCGGTCGATTTTGAAATCCCCCAAGGAGAGGTGGTCGGGTTCCTGGGCCCCAACGGTGCAGGCAAGACGACGACCATTCGGATGATCTGCGGCTACCTGTGTCCCACGGCGGGTACGGTGCGGGTGGACGGGCTGGATGTCCAGGGTAATCGGCGGCAAGTGCAGCGGCGGATTGGGTACCTGGCGGAGGCCGCACCGCTCTATACGGAAATGCGGGTGGTGGAGTACCTGAAGTTTCGAGCGAGGCTGTTCGGCATCAAGCGGGCCCATCGGCGGGCGGCTATCGACTTGGCAATGAAGCGCTGCCTGCTCGGCGACGTGGCCCGTCAGCCGATCAATCAGCTTTCCAGGGGGTATCGGCAGCGGGTGAGCCTGGCGGCAGCGCTACTGCACGAACCGCCCGTGCTCATCCTCGACGAGCCGACGGTGGGGCTCGATCCATCACAGATTCGCGAGCTGCGCGGTCTGATCCGCGAACTCGCCGGCCGGCACACAATCCTGATATCCACCCATAACCTGGCGGAGGTCGAGTCCACGTGCGACCGGGTTCTCATTCTGGCCGGGGGGCGGATTCGCGCGGCCGGGACGATTGACGAACTGCGGGCTGCCGCGGCGGGCAAGACCCGGTATGTCGTCGAGACCAACGCGACAGGGGCTGATGAAGCGCTGTCAAGGCTACCGGGCGTCGCCGACGTACAGTACGTCCGACTCAGCGACGGCTGGGGACGGTTGACGGTGACCGCCGCCGACGGTTCGGCCGATCTGCGGGAATCGATCGCGCGGGATCTGGGCCGCCGTGCCGGCGCCACGCGGGAGTTGCGCCGCGAGGCGCCGACGCTTGAGCATCTGTTCGTGCATCTTGTTGCCGAGGCCGACGCTGCCCCCAGCGAGTCCGCAGCTGAGAGGAGCGGCACGTGAGCCAAATGCTCGCCATCGCCGGCCGCGAGCTGCGGGCCTACTTCCTCTCTCCGGGCGGGTATGTCGTGGCTGCTCTGTTCATCCTGGCCGAGGGATGGTTCTTCATGCTCTACGTCTTTGGCCAGGGTGAAACCGCCACACTTCGGCCGATCTTCGCCATTAGCATGCTTCTGTTCGCGCTGCTTTGCCCTGCGGTCACCATGCGCATGATCAGCGAGGAGCTTCGCCTCGGGACGATCGAACTGCTGCTGACCAGTCCGGCCAGCGCCACCGCAGTGATTCTCGGGAAGTTCATCGGCGCCCTGGGATTTTTCGTGCTGTTGCTCTCGCCGACGCTGGTGTTCGTCGCTGCCCTGGAGATATATGGCCGGCCGGACTATGGCGAGCTGCTGTGCGGCTATCTCGGGTTGATTCTGGCGGGTTGTGCGTTTCTGGCCAGCGGCCTCCTCGCCTCGACGCTGACGGCGAATCAGGTCGTCGCCTACCTCATCACCGTGTTCTTCTGGATCATCTTGATCCTTGCCACAAAGGGCCTGCCTCAAGCAGAGCTTCTGCCGGCACAATGGCAAGAGAGCTGGTCTGACATCCTCTTCGCCCTCGATCCTGATCTTCGGCTGAAGGACTTTACTATCGGGTTGCTCGATACGGCCAACGTCGTCTACTTCTGCTCGGTCACGCTGGTGCTGTTGGTGGCGTCGGTCGGATCGCTGGACGCGCGGAGGTGGCGATGAATCACAAGTCCAAGGGACAAGGCGGGTCGGTCACGCGGCGGTGGCAGCGAGAGTTCAACTTGGCGTTGTTCCTTGTGGGTATCGTGACGATTGGGGTCGTTGTGAATTTCTTCGCAGCCCGGCCCGGGCTGCGGCTTCGTATTGATGCGACCAAGACCCGGGCCTACTCGCTTAGCGAGCAGACCAGGAGGCTGCTGGCGGGGCTGTCCGACAACTGGACCATCGCCATGGTCATGGTCGCCGACAGCATCGATCAGCCGCTGCTGCGGCAGGTCAACGAAGTCCTCACGCGGTACACCCAGGCCTCGCCATATATTTCGGTGGTACGCATCGATCCCACCGATCCGCGCACACTTGGTGAGTACGAAGATCTCCTGGCCCAGCTGCGATTGATCTACCAGGATCAGATTGCCCAATACGAGCAGTTGCTGGAGCAGGGGCTCGATGCAGTGGAGTCGTTTACCGTGTTCTTGCAGCAGCAGACGGGACGACTCGACGCATTGCGGCAGAGTATCGGAGCCGCTGATCCTCACAATGAGGAGGTCGATCAACTCTTGCAGGTGCTTGCGTTGCGATTGCAACAGACCGAGCAAGTACAGCAGAATGTGAAACAGGCAATGCGGATTGACGAGAGCCGCCCGCTGCCGGACTACGAAACGGCACGCAGCGTCTTGGCGGCGGCCCTGGGGGGATGGGCCGACGAACAGTACAGGATCGTGCAGATGTTCAACCGTTGGCGGTCCAGCGTCCAGACAAGCCCCGCCGTGAGGCAACTCGCTTCTGACCGCGAGGCGTTTGACTCCCGGGCCCGGCAACTCGCGCTTGCGGCTGATGGGCTGAAGCACCTGGCGCCGCTTGAGCTTGGGCGTATTGCCCGGGCACTTGATCAGGGAGAAGCCGCGATTGTGATCGGTCCGCAGGGCGCGGTGGTAGTCCCTTCGTCACAGTTGTTTTCCAAGTTGAACCTGCGCCCCGGCGGCGCGGGCGAAGTGACATTTGATCAGCGGTTCCGCGGCGAGCAGGCGATCTCCGCCGCGATCCGCTCGCAGCTCGTGGACCACATGCCGATGGTGGTGTTCATTCATGCCCAGGATGAGTCGATGATGCGTCGGCGCGACCGGCAGGTGGATCTGGTGGGTGCGACGATTGTTTTGAAGGCCGCGCGGTTCGAGGTCCTGGAATGGGTTGTCGGCAAGAGCGACAGGCCGGTGCCGGCCGAGGGCCAGCCGATGGTCTGGATTGTCGTGCCGTCCCCCGCTCGACAGGGGCTCGAGCTGACCGAAGCCGAGCGTGCCTTGATCGAGGCGGTCCGGCAGCTGCTCGCCGACGGCGAACCAGTGTTGCTCAGCGTGTATCCGAGCCGGCTGCCCGGACTGGGCCGGCCGGACCCTTGGCAAGCGGTGGTTGAACAACTGGGGCTTCAAGCGGATACCGCACGCGTGGTGTACGAGCAAGTGCGGCTTTCACCCCAGCAGGTCAGCCGCGAGCGCGGCCAGGCCCTACGGGACTTTCGTGGCGATCATCCGATTGCAAAGGCTATTCATGGCCAGCAGACGTACTTCGCCCTGCCCGTTCCGATTCGATCTATTGATGAGGTTTCGATCGGGGGCCAGCAGCAGGTTATTGCAGAAATCGCGTCGTCGCCCAACCGCTGGCTCGAAAAGGATTGGGCGGTTGACCCGCAGAGCCTTGATGACCCGAAGCCCGATGAGCGTTTCGTGGAGCCGGTGCCGATCGTGGTGGCGGTCCAACGTTTGCATCCCTTGGAGCAAGGCCGCTGGCAGCGGTCCATCGTCGTGGGGTCCGGCGGGTGGATGCTGAGCTACATTGCCGACGTGGTGATACCGCTGGGGGGTGACCGCGTGGCCCTGGCCAATCCTGGCAACTACGAACTGTTGCTGTCGTCCGTGGCGTGGTTGGCAGAAATGGATGAGCTGATCGCCCCGAGTCCTATCAGTCAGCAGGTGGCTCGACTGGATGGAATCACCCCCGCGGTGCAACGGGTTTGGTGGTGGGCCGTGCTGGCGGGGATGCCCGGTGGGTGCCTGATGCTGGGCGTGGCGGTGTGGGTTGTTCGGCGAAGGTGATCCGATGAGTGCAAAACCAACCATCGTTGTGGTCGTGCTCGCCGTATTCGGCAGCGCAGCGGCGATGTACGTCCTGCGAACCGAGCGACAGTTTGTGCCGAGATTGGATCAATCTGCGCTACTCATTACCCAGCAGCAACTCCCGATTGATGCAGTCACTCGTATCACTCTGCGGCGAGCCGATGACCCGACGATGGTCTTTGAGCGCACTCAGCGAAGCTGGACGCAAACCGAGCCGTTCCCCCATCCTGTGGATTTCTTTTCGATTCGGCAGATGCTGGTGCTGGCCGCTGGGCTTGAGGTCGCCCAGCGCATCGGCCCCGATAAGTTGCGGGGTGGGTTTTCCGAATCGGCTCTGGGCCTGCTGCCGCCCAAGGCACAACTTACCTTCGATTGGCCCGGCGGCTCGCTCACGGTGTCGTTTGGACGCCGCGGCGCTGCCGGCCGGTCGTATCTGCGGATCGCGGGGGACCAGACCGTCTACATCGTCAAGAGCGACCTGCACGACCGTGCGGTGGAGATGGACCCCAAGGAATGGCGTGATCGAACGATCTTCACCGCCCTCGCCATCGACGCCGATCAGATCATCATCGATGACGGAGGCGCACGCACGGTGCTGGTGAAGGATCGTAAGCGGTGGAAGATGATTGAGCCGGTGCAAACCAGGCTTGACGAGTTGGCACGCGGCGATTTTTTTTCGGCCCTTGGCAGAGCCAGATCGGGCGGGTTCATTCTCGATCAACCGGACGATTTGCAGGCATTTGGGTTGGCCGAGCCCACAGGTTCCCTGAGCATCACCTCCACCCGGCTCGTTGAACAGGACGGCGAGATCGTGCGCGTGCCGCAGGAGCAGCAGTTGCTTGTGGGTGCGAGAATGGGTGTCGGATCGGAGGATCGATTCGGGATGATCCAAGGCCGGCCGGTGGTGGTGCGGTTGCCCGAGCCGGTGTTGCGTGCGTTGTTTCGCCGGCCGGAGAGTCTGGCCGATCCGACGGGTTCGAGTGTCCTGGCGCCGGATGTGAAGTCGCTGGTCATTCGCGGGCCGGGTGGCGAGTTTCGGCTGGTTCGTGATCTGGACCGATGGTCCGCACCACAGTACGGCGTGGAGGTCCCGCGTCAGCTTGTGCAGGACCTTCTGGAGAAGCTGACGGCGCTGCGAGCGGCCGAGATCGAGTTCAGACCTCATCCCCATGAGATGGAGGTGGCCACAGTCACCTTGTATGGGTTTGATGCCACGCCGCTGGACACCGTGCGTATTGCTCGAGAGCCGGATTCGGGCAGGTGGTCTCTGGAGAACGGGGACGATGTGCTGCGCTTCTACCCGAAGAACTTGCAGATTCGAATCACGCCGTCGGACTTCGATCTTCAGGCGACCACCCCGTAGCGGAACATGACATCACCTCCACGTTGCCGGGTTTCGGTCAGTTGCAGGGCGAGCCCGTCAGTAAGCGCCTCAACGGACAGCCCCCGCACGCAAGGCAGTGCCTGCTCGTCGCCGAGCAGCAGCGGCGCGATGAATACCCAGGCTTCGTTCACCAGCCGCTGCGCAAAGAGACGTCCAAGCAACCCCGCTCCCGCTTCGACGAGCACGTTGGTTATCTCGTGGCGTGCCACAAGTTCTCGCAACAGCTGCTCAAGCCGTAGCACGGAGTTGTCCGCCGGCACGCCGATCAGTTCCACGCCCGCGTCGCGCAGGGCGGCGGCGCGCGAGCATGATTCCGCCAACATCGTCTCGCAGCAGGCGATGATTGTCGGCGCCTGATCGGTCGTGGTAACGAGTTGGCAATCAAGGGGGATGTCGAGCTTGGGATCGATCACCACCCGCCGGGCGATCCGGCGGAGGCGCACCCCGCGGGCGGTCAGCATCGGGTCGTCGGCTCGCACCGTCCCGATGCCGGTGAGGATCGCGTCCACCCGACCGCGCTCTCGATGCACGAGCTGCCGGCAGGCGGTGTTGCTGATCCATCGACTCTCGCCGCTTCTGGTAGCGATTCGCCCGTCAAGGGTCTGGGCCCACTTGGCCACAACCCAAGGCGTGCCGTGCCGAACCCGATGCACATAAGCATCGCTGACGGCGATTGCGGTGAAGCATTGATCGAAGGCGTCGGCCTTGATGCCGGCGGCCCGTAGGCGATTCGCCCCGCCCCCGGCAAAAGGCGAAGGATCGGCACGGGCGAAGACCACCCGCGCAATGTTCGCGGCAATCAGCGCTTCGCTGCACGGAGCGGTCCGGCCGGTATGGTTGCACGGCTCAAGGGTGACGTAGACCGTTGCCGCAGCAGCTTTCGAGGCGGCTCGCCGAAGCGCGACGATCTCTGCGTGCGGTCCGCCACACCGGCGGTGATATCCCCAGCCGACCACTTCGCCTCTGGGAGAGACGATCACACACCCGACCAGCGGGTTGGGCTCGGCTCCACCATGTCCTCGCAGCGCAAGCCGCGCGGCCATGGCCATGTAGTGGTGGTCCTGGGAGGCGCAGTTCATGACGTCGCCAGCGCCCCTTCCTGCCGAAGCGCCCGCAGATGCCGGCGCAGCGCCCGGTCCAGCGCGTTGCCATCGCGGTTGTCCATGAAGATCGGGCGCGTGTGGAGAACAGATGGTTCCGGTCGCTTCATCTCAGATTCGCTACCTTGCGCTCATTTCTTGATCAAGACAACGAATCCTTCCTTTTCAACATGATCATCGTTCGTCAGGATTTCTTCGACGCCTTCCTGCTTCATCGTGTTCATGGAGCTGCAATCCGTCAGGCTGTAACCTTTATCTTCACGGGCCTTGTAGAGGTCCAATGCCCGCAGGAAAGAGTCACGCGACTGCGCGATGACCCGCACGTTGGGATTGTCCATGATCGCACGAACCATCTTGACGCCTGCTTGTCTGAGCCTATGACCGCGCCCACTCAACATATTGAGGAACTCGGCCAGCACCTCATCGGTGGTGACCAATATGGCTGCACGCAGCGCCGCCTTCGCCCTTTTCGCCGGTTCGCGCCATTGATCGCGCGGGATCACGATCGCCAACCAGTAGAGCGTATCCGCGAAGACGATCTTCATTGCCGCGGCGTTCCGTAGAGATAGTGATCGAGCTGGTCCGTCAAGTCCTCAGGGAGCTTGGCCCATTCGCTGTCCGGAACTTCCGCAGCAATTTCCGTGAGCACGTCTTCGATTGCGGGCGCACGGGAGTCGAACAGTGTCGGGCCGGCGGGCATCACCTTCAGCTCCTTCACCTCGGCAAACTT
>JADFIM010000237.1 GCA_022566725.1 Planctomycetota bacterium | reverse complement strand
GAAGCCGAGCTCGACGAGGCGCGCCAGTGGGCCGTGCGGCTTGTTGGCTTCTTCGGCGAGCTTGCTCTTGGCGGCGGGATTCGCGTAGGCGTTGAATACCATCGCTTTGACCGTCGCCCACAGCCCGCCGAAGCTCGCGAACGTGTGGTCGACCGCGGTCGGCTCGTAGCCGCAGTGAACCATGCACTGCTGGCACTTGGGGTTGCCGGACGCTCGGCCGTAGTTTTCCCACTCGGTGTCGTTGAGAAGTTCGTCAAAGGTGTCGGCGTAGCCCTCCTGCAGCAGGTAGCAGGGCTTCTGCCAGCCGAACGTGTTGTAGGTGGGATTGCCCCACGGCGTGCACTCATAGTCGCGCTTGCCCATGAGGAACTCCAGGAACAGCGGCGATTGGTTGAACTTCCAGCGCTTGGGACGGTTCGAGAGGATCATCTCGAACAGCTCATTGGTCTGCTTATGCTTCAGGAAGCTTTGTTGATCGGGCGCTTTTTCGTAGGCGTAGCCTGGGCTGACCATCATGCCCTCGACGCCCAACTGCATCATCTCATCGAAGAACGCGCGGACGGAGTTCGGGTCGGTCCCGTCAAAGAGCGTGGTGTTGGTGGTGACGCGGAAACCCATCTCGACCGCGGTGCGGATCGCGTCGGCAGCGGTCTCATACACGCCTTCGCGGCAGACGGCGAAATCGTGGTGCTCCTGCTGGCCGTCCATGTGGACCGAGAAGGTCAGATACTTGCTCGGCTTGAACACGCCTTGATCGAGCTTCTCCTTGAGCAGGATCGCATTGGTGCACAGGTAGATGTACTTGCGGCGCTTGACGAGCTCTTCGACCAGCTCGCCGATGTGGGGATAAAGCAGAGGCTCGCCGCCGGGGATGGACACCATCGGGGCTGGACACTCGTCCACCGCGCGCAGGCATTCGTCCACCGTCAGGTGCTTGCGGAGGATGTGTGCGGGGTACTGGATCTTGCCGCAGCCGGCACATGCCAGGTTGCAGCGAAACAGCGGCTCCAGCATCAGCACCAGTGGGTACCGCCGCCGCCGGCGGATTTTCTGCCCCAGCACGTATACCGCCACGGTCCACATTTGAGAGATGGGTACGGCCATTGAGCAAGGACGATATCCGATTCCGCCGCCATGGGGGGTAATGCCAGGCAAGAGGCCCCCGGCCGAAAAGAGTTGACGGAAAGACTGATCCTTCGTTGGGGCTGCGTCGTATCACCGGCAAGTATGGTCGCGCTTACGGTCGATCTGTGTGCTCTCCTGGGACCCCTTGGCCACCGGCAGCCGGTGGACGGGGCCAGGCGTATTATCAGGCACGCACCCCCGGACCGGAGAATCGCGTTGGAGCAGCGGACGGATGAATCGCTGGTCGAGGCGTATGTGCAGGGCGAACGCGAGGCCTTTGCCCAGCTTATCGGCCGGTATCGCCACGAGCTGCTTCATTTTCTGACCCGCTTCCTCGGCTCGCACGCGGCCGCCGAGGACGTCTTCCAGGAGACGTTCGTTCAGATCCATCTCTCCGCCGACCGGTTCGATACCACCCGTCGGTTCAAGCCCTGGCTGTTCACGATCGCCGCGAACAAGGCCCGCGATCATTTTCGCAAGCAGGGCCGGCAGCAGATGGTGTCGTTGTCTGCACCGATGGATCGCCAGCCGGGTGGCCGTCCATTTGTCGATCTGCTCGAAGCCGATCTGCCCAGCCCCGAAGCACCCATCCTCGACGCCGAGCGGAGTCGGCTGGTGAAGCTGGTCGTTGATTCGTTGGCCCCGCACCTGCGGGAGATCCTGCTGCTGGGGTATTTCCAGCGTATGAGCTACAACCAGATTGCCGGGACGCTGCAGATACCCCTGGGCACTGTCAAGAGTCGACTCCATACAGCGGTGGCGGCGTTCGCCCGGGCATGGAAGGCGGCGATGGTTCGGGAGGGGCGCGCATCATGACCCATCAACACGATCAGTACGACGAGCTGTCACCGCATGATCAACGGCTGTTGGATGCCCTGGTCGAATGCGAATTCGACCCTGAGGCGCTGGAGTTGCTGTCGGCGGCCGATCGACGCCGTGTCGACGCGATCATGGGCCTGTTTGAGCTGCTGAACGATTACCCGGTTGAAGACGCCGATGAGACCCTGGTCCACGCCACCCTGGCCAGGATCGACCGCCATGAAGACCGGGCCTCCGCACGCCTGGCCTTCGACGCCGCGCAAACTCAGGCCAACGATGTGCCGCGAGGGCGGAGGATTCGGATGCCCGATTTCATCACGATCGCGGCGGTGATCCTCATTGCCGCCAGCGTCATCCTGCCGACCACCAACTATCTGCGCCAGCGAACCGTCGATGCCGGCTGCGCCAACAACTTGCGGCTCCTGGGCGTGGCGTTCAACCACTATGCCAGCGATTACGACGGGGCGATGCCGATGGTCCACGCCGGGGTACTCAGTGCCTGGGACACGAAGACCCACAACGAGGTCAACCTCAACCCGCTCATTGAGGCGGGCTATTGCGAGATCGGCCATCTGGACTGTCCGGGGAATCACAACCTCGATCCGAGCTACAGCTACCAGTGGCAGTTGTCCCACCGGCGCCCAGTCTGGGGTGTGGGGAGAATTACCTTGGTACTGGGTGATCGCAACCCGTTGGTCGATGCCGCCCGAGCGGGGAGGTGGGTTCCGGCCCTGTCGATTTCGCTGAATCACAATGGGCGTGGCCAGACCGTTCTCGCCACCGACGGGGCCTGGATCTGGTTGGAGCAGCCCCTGTTTGGGAGCAGCGACAACATCTGGCTGCCCATGGGTGTGCTGTTCCTCCGCCCCGGCGATCAGCCGACCGATCCGAACGACGTCTTCCTGGCACACTGACCGGCGGGCATAATCGGGTTTGCGCTCGAAGGTGCGGCCGGCCCTTTGACATCTCCCGCAGCCCTGCTACTCTTCCGCGTTCGGTTTTGCGGAGGCTGTATCGACCGTGGCGGGGTGCTGTACCATGCCTAAGAACAAGCCGCACAAGGGCCTGCTCAAGCGGGTGAGGGTCACCAAGACCGGCAAGATCAAGCTGCAAAGCGCGTTTGGCCGGCACTTGCGAAGCCATAAGTCCGGCCAGACCATTCGCCAGAATCGTCAGCCGAAGTATGCCCAGGGCCCCGATGCCTCGCGGATGAGCCGCCTGCTGATGCTGAAGTCCAACGTCACCAAGAACCATGCCCGGCACCGGCGGACCAAGGCCCGGACGCCGACCGAGAGCTAGGAATAGGATCTGAATGGCTTTGCGGGATTCCAAGGGGCCGGGGGGTTGCGATGGTCCTCGTCGAGGCTTGTCTCGGCGAATGAGGAGTTGATCCATGCCCCGTGCTCGCAAAGGTGCAGCGCGTACTCAGGGGCGGCGCCGATTGCTTCGCGCCGTCCGCGGCTATCGCGGCACGCATCGCAAGCACAAGGCCCAGGCGAAGATCGCCATTATGCGGGCGGGGCAGTTTGCCTACCGCGATCGGCGGGTCCGGCGGCGCGACTTTCGGCGGCTGTGGATCACGCGCCTCTCCGCCGCCTGCCGTATGCGCGGCACACGCTACAGTCGCTTCATCGACGGCCTGCAGCGGGTCGGAGTCCTGTTGAACCGCAAGATGCTCAGCCAGCTCGCCATCGAGGATCCCAGCGTCTTCGACAAGTTGGTGGGGCTCGTCCAGGCGAGTTCGTCCTCCACGCCACGCGCCGCCTCGTCGCAGGCCCGGAAGCCCAAACCCGCTCAGTCTGTCAAATGAGGGTGGTCTGAAGCTTGTGGCCGGTCATTGCTCGTGACCGGCGGCGCAACGGTCCGCGGGTTACCACCCGCGGCTACCAAACGATCGAATGCTCCGGTATGGCTTTGATCAACGAGCATTACCT
>JADFIM010000236.1 GCA_022566725.1 Planctomycetota bacterium | reverse complement strand
GCTTTGCTTGGCGCGAGACGGGTCAGAATCACGCGCATCGTCGCGCCACAGTGCAGTGGAAACGATGCACACCGAATCGACCCAAACCGCTGAAAACGTTGCGGTTTCGGCGTCTCCTGCGTATTCTTCGCGTAATCGGCCGAGTACCCAAGTGGTCCAAGGGGACGGATTGCAAATCCGTTATTCGTGGGTTCGAATCCCACCTCGGCCTGTGCGGCCCGGTCGGCCGCGCGGACGGTGGATGCGGGCTCTGGTTGTGCTCATTCTCGACGGTGAGGAATGGCCGCACGGCCGGCCGGCTCGTGAGTCGGGCAACCCAGGGGCGGCTCCTGCGGCCCCTGTGAAGGGTCGGTTTCTCTTGGCGAACCGCCACAATCTGCCATTTTCCGCCAAGAACCTGTTCCCACAGGTGTGATTCGGGCGTATCTTTTGGGCGATGGGATCGGCTGAGCTGGATATGCGATCGCATCGCGTCAGTTTCGCATAGCATTAGCATGACAGGATTGATGAAGCTCGAAGCGCCAGGAGGAGTATTTCAATGAAGTCTGAAGTCACCTTGACAGCGGTTGGTCTGGCCGGCATTGCGGTTCTCGTCGGTCAAATGTACGCGGGAGCCCGGCCCGACCGGGGAGCAGCGCCAGTTGAGTACGGTTATGCCACCTCGGGCGGAATTGCCGGTGGCGGCGTGCCTGACGTGGCGGTCTGCGACATGCCCAACTGGGTCAAGCACGGGGTCGTGGGGAGCATCACCGCCTACTCGTTCGGCACCACGTCCGTGAACGTCGGCACCGCCAACCTCGACTGGATCGACGGCAGCCCGTTCCACCCGGTCATCTCCCAGAACATGTTCCGTCTCAAGGACGGCAAGTTCGAGCACATCGGCCAGTCATGGCTCAAGCACGGGTTCTGCGCCCTGCAGCTGAGCGGCTGCGGGCCTTGCGCCGTCCAGGGCGGGTGCCCGAGCTTCCTCAAGCCCGGCTGCCGCGATCCCTACAGCGCCGGCCTCAACGGGAGCCAGGGCGGCCTGGGGCCGAAGTTCGAGGTGAACGCCGCCACCGGCGTGTTCCGCTGGCCGTACACCGCTGACGGCGTCGGCGGGAACACGATCTACAAGCGCCTCCAGGTGGCCACCGCGGACCTCGCGAACCCCGGAGCGCTGTACTTCATCGAGGGCCAGTACGTCGCCCTCGACGATGCCGCCGCCGGCAACGGCAACAACAACGCCTCCTATCGGCGGGTGAACATCAGCAGCGGAAGCCACAACCTCAGCTTCGTGGGGTTGACCCAGCAGCAGGACCCCGCCATCCAGGCTTGGAAGGATCAGGATCCGAGCGTGAGCCTCGTCAATATCGACGTCGCCAACGACGGGCGGTTCATCCTCGGCTACAAAGCCACCGACCTCGGTGGCGGGATCTGGCACTATGAGTACGCCCTGCAGAATCTCAACTCGGATCGTTCCGGGCAGTCGTTCTCCGTGCCGATCCCTGGAGGCGTGACCGTGACCAACGAAGGATTCCATGATGTCTTCTATCACAGCGGTGAGCCCTACGATGGCACCGATTGGCCGGTGATTGTCGGCGGCGGTACGGTGAGTTGGTCCACGCAGGACTTCTCGACGAACGTCAACGCCAACGCGCTGCGGTGGGGCACGATGTACAACTATCGCTTCGATGCGGACTCGCCGCCGACTTCGGTGGCCGTGGAGGTCGGCCTGTTCAAGCCGGGCACGCCTGTGTCGGTGATCGGACATGCGCTCGGCCCGACCGAGCCAATCACAAACAGCCCCGACCTCAACGGTGACGGATGCACTGACTCAAAGGACCTCACGATTCTGCTGGGTGCGTGGTGCTCCGCCGTCAACGATCCCAACCCGCCGAGCCCGCCCTGCGAGAACTGCACGCAAGCGAATCTCGACTCCGCGGACATCGCCGGTGCGGGTCAAGGCCCGCCCGATGGGTGTGTGGACTCGAGCGACCTGACGAAGCTGCTGGGCGGGTGGTGCTCCGCCGCCGGCGGCAACCCCTGCGGCACCTGCCCCCCGTAGCCATAAGCGACCGAGGTGCGTGTGCTGCCTTACAGTCGTAGCGTTCTCTCACGCCCTGCGTTGACGCGATCGCGGCGCCGATGCCCGATGCCTGTTTTCCTCGGTTGGGCGCCCTCCCTGTCCTGCCTGCTCTGATTACCTTCGGCGGGCCTGTCCAGGGCAGGCTCACGACGGGCGTCTGGCCGGAAGCTTTGTCAACAAAACCGCTCCCAAACCCTTTGGGGTGGAGTACCATAGTCTCTGGCAGGGGGATACGTCCCTGAGCAATCTGACTGCGCGGGCAAGAAAGGTGGTCAAGTTATGAGAATGCGAATCTTCGTGGGGTCCGTGGCTCTGGCCGGAGCGGTGATTACCGTCGCCCAACTGAATGCGGGCGACGACATCCGCAAGACAACCGGCAGGAGCAACACTGTGGCGGATAGCGGGGGCGTCGCCGGTGTCATCGGCCCAGACGTGATCTACACCAACATGGGGTCGATCTCAAACTATGGCCCAGTGGGCGGCATCCGGGCCTACTCGCTCGGCAGCCACACCTGCAACATCGGTGATCAGAACCTGCTGTGGCTCTTTGATGGGACGCCCGGCCTGGCGATGAACGCGTACCGGCTGCATGACGGCCTGCTCATGCAGATCGGGATGTCCTGGGTCAAACACGCCTGCTGCGCGGCTGCTGGCAGCGGCTGCGGCATGGCCTGCAACGGGCAAGGCGGCAACGTTCTCGGCGTCGGGTGTCGGGACGTCTACGGCTCCGGATATAACGCCATCCAGAGTAACCTCGGGCCGCGCTCCGGCATCAATGCCTACTCCGGAGCGTTCTCGACGATCCCCGGCGGCAGCGGCGACGCCATCTTCAGAAGGCTTCAGGTCGCCGAGTCCGACCTCAGCTCGACCAACTACCCCGGCGCGCTGTACTTCGCCGAGGGTGTGTACGCCGCCACCGACGATGCGCAAAACGCCAACTGGCTGAACAACGCCTCCTACAAGCGCGTCACCATCAGCCCCAGCTTTGTCATGAGTGAGGCCGGCTCGATATACCTGACCACCCCCGCCATCTACGCCTGGCGCGATCACGGCAACGGCGTCGGTATCCCCGACAACACGGTGCAGATCGTCAACGCCGATGTGCCCGGCGAGGGACGGTTCATCGTGGGCGCCAGGGCCGGGGACAACGGTGACGGCACCTGGCGATACAACTATGCCGTCTTCAACCTCAACTCACACCGCAGTGGTGGGTCGTTCAGCCTCCCCGTCCCCTCCGGGGTGATGGTAAGCAACGTCGGCTTCCATGATGTCCCCTACCACTCCGGCGAGCCCTATGACAATACGGACTGGACCAGTACCGTCGGCGCGACGAGCGTGAGCTGGTCCAGCCCGCAGACGTACGCGGAGAACCCCGACAGCAACGCGCTCCGCTGGGGGACGATGTACACCTTCTGGTTCGATGCGGACTCGCCGCCGACGCCGGCGACCGTGGAGATCGGCCTGTTTCGACCGGGCTCGCCGGCGTTGGTGACCGCAAATGCGCTCGGCCCGACCGAGCCAATCACAAACAGCCCCGACCTCAACGGTGACGGATGCGTTGACTCAAAGGACCTCACGATTCTGCTGGGTGCGTGGTGCTCCGCCGTCAACGATCCCAACCCGCCGAGCCCGCCCTGCGAGAACTGCACGCAAGCGAATCTCGACCTCGCGGACATCGTCGGTCCGTTCGGGGGCCCGCCCGATGGGTGTGTGGACTCGGCCGACCTGACGGAGCTGCTGGGCGAGTGGTGCTCCGTCGCCGGCGGCAACCCCTGCGGCACCTGCCCCCCGTAGGTGCGTGGCGCATCACGTGTTTGCGCGC
>JADFIM010000235.1 GCA_022566725.1 Planctomycetota bacterium | reverse complement strand
GGGCTCCCCATCGCGCACCGACCCGAAGATCATCGGCTGCGATGCGTCGTGTGTTGGGAACACACTGATCCGCTGGTCTGTTTGGCGTTGAGAAGAGAACAGGTCGAGCCCCAGCGGCTGATCTGAAGGCAGTGTGGCGCGGTCCAGCACGCGTCTGACCTGGGCCGGCAGTCCAAGCCGTAGCGGTGACCCTGAGCGGGCCACGTTGATTGGAACCATCCCACACTGGTCCCACCCGGAAATGTGCAACTCATACACGGTTCCTTCAGCGATCCAATAGTCATGCAGGACGTCAACCTGAGGTATCGCCGAATCAGGCGTAAGCACAACGGATGCGGACTTGGAGGCGAGCCACTGGAGAATCGGTGCCTCGACGGCGCCTAGCAAGTCGTCGGCAACACCGCTGCGGTGGGCGACGATTCGTTTGACCTTCGCGGTGGAGGCCAGTCGGGCCAGGGTAGCAGAAGCAGTGACCGCCAGGATGAGTGTGGCCAGGACGAGCAGCAGGGCGGCTCCACGTCGAGATTCAGATGGCGGCTGACTCATGGCAGGAGATAGCTCCGCGCGATGACCGATTCTTCGCTGGAGGTGATTGTGACGGTGAGCAGGTTCTGCTCCTCATCGATCACGCATTGCCACTCCTGGACCTGATCAAGCAGAGGACGAGTGTATCGCGTGCCGGTTACAGTTTGCTGGTCGAGTCGCAGCTGCCCGGAGTACGCATCGAAGGCGTAGCGGTGGATAGCAAGGCCGGTCACATCGCCGGTATGCCCGATGGCTCGAGTTCGTATACGGAGCGCCCCATTAACAACCGCGACGCGAGCGTTCTGATTGCGGCGACCTCTTTGTGTATCGGTGAAGTCACCGGTCACCAGGTCATCGTGGATCAACTGGAGCACAGCCTGGGCCGCCGCCCGCCAACGCACGGGGTATATTGAGTCTGCGGTAGTGCGAGCGGCCACCTGTGTCCACGAGGCGGTGGCGAGCAAGATGGCCGACAGGAGGCTCAACGCAAGCAGCAGCTCGACCATGGTCAGGCCGCGTCTCATGGAACGGGCTCCTGGGCATTGTGGTCGACCGGAACCCACCGGAAGATGAACGTTTTGCCAGATGAGAACGCCAGCCAGGTGTGATCTGCATCAGCATCTTGTGCGGTCAGGCGGCGGACGATGACCGGCGGGCGTTGCGTATGTTCCGGCCAGGGCAACTGGAGTTCATCCTGCTCAGAAGGTGATTCGACACCGAAGGCGGAAGCATCGGCAAGGAATGAATCGGCGAGCTGAGACAACTCCACAAGTTCAAACGGCGCGTCCGGGGGCGAGGGCTCATCCAAGGCGCGCATGGCCCGCTGAAGCAGCGGCATGCACGTAGCGGCGAGCATCGCCAACAGGACCGTGGCCGCGAGGACTTCGACCAGTGTCAAGGCGCGCCGAGCTCTCATGGCTTGAGCTCCGTGATCAGTCCGGTCAACCCGAAGACACGCCATCGGATGACTCGTTGGGCGGTGCGCACCTCAACGTCGTAATCCACGCTTCGACCGAGCCGATCAAACACGATTGACTGTGCAGGCGGATCAACACGCAATCGCCCCCAGACGCCGTCGGGTAACCCGACCGCTGTCAATCGCTCATTTGACTCTACCGAGTGAAGTGTCACTGCATTGCTTTGGTTGTCGAGACTCATGACCACCGGGCCCAGGCTGCGACTGAAGAGCCGCGCGCGCGCATCCAGATCGCGCCATTGCGCCGCGGCAGCACGGAGCCGGGCGCTGTCACTGGCGGCCGCAAGCCCGAAAGCTGCCACGCCCGCCACCATCGAGATGATGACGATGACCGCCAAGACTTCAATGAGTGTGAATGCGGACCGAGCGCCGTGGTCTGATTGATCGCTCTGTACTGTCATCTAATCGATCCCCCGCAGGTTCGTGGAGCTGATGTCTGCGCTCTCGCCTTCACCGCCCGGCTGACCGTCGGCACCGTAGCAGAGCACTTCATACGGGTGACCGCTCGGCCCGGGCGTCACATAGAGGTACGTGCGCATCCACGGATCGAGCAGTTGACCAGGGTTCAGGTAATAGGAAGCGGACGGCGTCGCGAGACCATCGGTGAGCACGGCCAACCCTTGGTCATTGGATGGCCAGGCGCTGTGCTCGAGTCGGTAGGTTTCCAGTTGACTCACGATGATGCCGATTCCGCTCTTGGCCAGCTCATGCTTGGCCTTGGCGAAGGAGCCGGAGAAGCCCACCAGAAGCGTGCCGGCAATCAGACCCAGGATCACCACCACCGCGAGGATCTCCACCAGCGTCATACCACTTTGGCGCTTTTGCGCTTCGTCGCTCCATCGCTTCTTGCCTCGATGCCTCGATGCCTCGATGCCTAGTTGCCTTCCCATCACAACACCTCCTGCATTCGCAACAACGGCAATACGGCCGCCATGACCACCATCCCGACCAACATGGCGAGAGCCAGGATCACACACGGTTCAAGCAGCGTCGCGAGCCGATCGATGAGCCGATTCGCCTGGCGGGCGTAGCGATGACCGATGCGTTCCAGCAGAACATCCAGCTCACCGCTGGCCTGACCGATCTCCAACAGGCGGCGGAACTCCGGGTCAAACCAGTGCTCATCGTCCAGGGCTGCCGAAAGCTCCTCACCCCGCTCGACGTGATCAGCCGCGGCAAGCAACCGACGATCCAAACTACTTCCAAGGGCTCCGCCCCCGGATGTGGTGGGCGCCAGCACGCGCAAGGCTTCGACCATGGGCACGCCGCTGCGCAGCAACTGGGCCAGCTGCAATGACAGCCGCGCGACTGCCATCCGACGCAGTACCTTCGGAGAAAGGCGTCGCAACCACCGCGGCAGCTCGACTCCCCATCGGGCGGCGGCGCCCGCGGCCACCACGACCATCGCGATAAGCCCAAATAGAACGAGAACGATCGCCAACCAGTACCCAGCGAGGAACTGACCGAACGCCATCACCTGGGCGGTCAGGGCCGGTGTCTCGATGTCCGCATCGGCAAGAACTTGCGTGAGGTCCGGTAGTGTCTTGGTGCTCAGGAACACCACGACGCCGAGCCCGACCATGGCCACAATCGATGGATACGCCAGGGCGCTGATGAGCTTGTGGCTCAACTCGCCGCTGCGCTCGTGGCGCTGGGCTACCGATCTGAGTACCTCCGGCAGGGTGCCGCTGTGCTGGCCGGCCTGGACCATCGCGATCTCACTTCCCTCGAACCACGATGGGTGCTCGCTCATGGCCTGGGCAAGCGACGAGCCTGATCGCAACTGTTCGCGGATGTTGACGAGCATGAAGCGCAGAGCAGACCCCCGGAAATGCCCCATGAAGCGCGTGCTGCGCGTGGTCGTACCGATCAACGTGTCCACGGCTTCCAGCAGCGGAAGACCGGAGCTGAGCATCGTGGCCAGGCTGTCGTACAGCTCCGCCCGCTGATGCCGGCGACGCCCCCGGAAGTAACGATGAGCACTGCCCAAGAGAGATCGCCGGGCCTCGTGCCACCAACTCAAAGAGCCTGCGTGGTTGGAACGACCGGTTCGGGACGATCGGACGGGGCGCAGGTCGATCACCTGCAGGCCGATGCGTCGTAGCGCCGCCCGCACATCGGCAGCACACTCGCCGGCCAGCTCGCCGATGCGCCTCGCCCGCCGATCGGTCCCCGCCGCCCTTTGCATCCCAACCGCTGTGTATCGCCAGACGGTCATCCCGCACCCTCCACGACGCGCTTGGCTTCCGTGTGGGTGGTCCGACCGGTAGCGACCAGGCGCTCCCCTTCTTCGCGCAGCGTTCGCAGACCACCGGCCTTGGCGGCAGCGCGCAACTCGGCCAGGGTGGCGCGGTTGGAGATCAGCTCGCGGATCGATTCATCGATCGTCATCAGCTCGAACAACCCGGTGCGGCCGAGGAATCCCGTACCCAGGCATTCA
>JADFIM010000041.1 GCA_022566725.1 Planctomycetota bacterium | reverse complement strand
TGAGGGATGGGTTGGCGGGGCGGTGCGCGGCGGATTTCGAAGCCGAGGATTGAATGTGAGTCGCGTGAAGCCCGCGACGCCTTCGGCCTCGATGGCGACGAGAAGAAGTAGCCCGCGGGTCGGGGATGAAAACAGGAGACGCGTAGCGCGAAGCCGCGAGCGGCTGGTAGGATGGGATCGTGGCGCGGCCGATTGTCATCGCCCATCATCTGATCTTCACTGCCTATGGATGGTGGCTGCCGAACGATCCGCGGGGAAGCAACTCCAAGGCGATTCGTAATGATGTCATCGCTGAGTTGGGGGAAGTGCATCATGGGCGCAAACGCGTGCAGCCGGTGTCGGGAGAGATTCGCGCGTTCTATCGCGAAGCCGGCAAGCGGCTTGGACATGAGCTGTTGACATTTTCGGATCGTGATGTATCAGCGATTGCCAGTGCATTCGAAGAAGTCACGAAAGAGCATCGTTACACCTGCTGGGCGTGCGCGATCATGCTCGACCACGTTCATTTGTTGATACGCAAACACAAGCATCTTGCTGAGAACATGATCGCCAACTTTCAGGATCAAAGCCGCTTGCAGCTTCGCGCTGACGCTCTGCGATCAACCGATCATCCCGTCTGGGGCGGCCCCGGTTGGAAAGTCTTTCTCGATCATCCGGACGAAGTGCAACGGATCGTGCGTTACATCCAAGCGAATCCGCTGAAGACCGGTCGCCCGCAGCAGGCGTGGGGCTTCGTGAAGTCCTATGACGGTTGGCCGTTGCACGAAGGTTATTCGCCCAAGTCCCCGTACGTCAAAGCGCTGCGGGCGGCGGGACGTTATCCATGAACCGTCTCGCGAAGCCGCAAGCGGCCCCCGCTCCGCTTGTTCGGTCCTTTGCGCAGGGCCCAGCAGGAGCCGTAGCGCATGCGCAGGCAATTGCGGCAAAGCAACCGCCGGCCGTCGGTGAACAGCAGCCCGTAGTGGGTGATGAGTAACGCGCGCTGCGCCATGAGAGATGGAGAAAGCGGGATGCCCGCGGTGCGGCAGCGGCCATCGAGCAGATTGATCCACCCCTCGGCGAGGTCGGCATCGGCGGCCTCCTGAGCCGTGCACAGCGGCATGAAGAGCTTCATGACTTTGACAGAGCCGCCTCGTGCCGAGGCGGACCGCGGCGACACGCCGCGGCTCTGTTCTCGCGCGCGATCGACGCACCCAGGACAGATCAAGAAGTGTTGGGCGAGTCGTTCGTGCAGGCGCCAGCGTTCGACGCGGATGGTTTGCGACCAATCCGCCCACAGGCCGAGCATCTTGCCGCCCCAACGAAACGTGGCGCCTTTGTTGGGATTGAATGCCGGGCCGGGGTCGTGGATGCGGAGGTGTTTGCGCTCGGAGCCCTCACCCCCAACCCCTCTCCCAGGGGGAGAGGGGAGACTGCCCTCACCCCCGGCCGCCGGCCCAGGGGCAGAGTGGAGATGGCGGCGCATCACGTTGGATTTCGTAGTGCGCATGTCGCCGCGGAGGCGGCGCGGGAGTCGGCCGGTGTGAAGGCGATAGAGAAAGTGTGCAGAGATCTGCAACGTGCCGCTTGCCTCTTTGAATGCAGCTGGAACGGGGACCATCCGCCGGCCGCTTGCGGCTTCGCGCGGCGGCGCCGTGAACCGTACGTGCGGCCACACTTCAGACGCCCGCAGCTCCAGGCACGCCGACCGATCGACGCGGCCGGTGAGATTCACCCATGACGGTCGTTGATTGAGCGTGCCCAGCGGTGGTGAGGGTGGGAACTCGGCCATCTCCATATATGGATGAATGGCCGCGTTTGTGCGCGCAGAAGCGCCGATCGGGAAAGGCCGCTCGCGAGGACGTGCTATGATTCTTGGCAGTGAGTAGTCCCGGCGTCGGCGGAAGCGCAATGAAACAGTCTCGAAGCCTGCCGGCTCGGCCGTTGATCCTTGCCGTGCGGTTCTACCAGGCGACGCTGGGCGTCTATCTCGGCGGGCATTGCCGGTTTGCGCCTAGCTGCTCGCAATATGCCATCGACGCCTTGCAAACCAAGGGTGTGATGCGCGGCTCATGGCTTGCGATGCGCCGAATCCTTCGATGTCATCCGCTTGGCGGTGCGGGATACGATCCGGTGCCGGGTCCGGCGGTAACACGCCAGGCGAAGCCGGGCGCTAAGGGATAAGAGGATTCACCGGCGTTCTGTTGCCGACGGGCGGCCTTCTCTTTGGCGGGCCTCTTCGGCTTTGCGGGCAGCCTGGATCGCCTTCATCCGTCGATATTCTTCCAGTCCCGGCGGCGCCGGCAGCGCCTGCTCGATCGTCAGAACATTGCTGAGCTCGCTGGCCTGGAGTTGCCGAAGCACATGTGGATAGATGTCGTCGTACACCGCAAGGCGGTACTCGTCGGGCAGATCCTTATAGTTGTAGATGGCCAGTCTTTCGAGCAGGCCGACGGTGGAATCGACCATGAGCTGGGCGAACACATTCTGCACACTGTCTTCGAGCTGGCCGATGAGCGCCGCCAGTCGCTCGGTGCCTAGCTTGGTCTTGTACTTGATGTATTCGTGTTCGCGGAAGTACACGGTGACATCGTTGGCGAACTTCTTGGCCTGCTGAAAGACCTCGGGGCGTCCCTGGCCGATGCCGACCCGGAAGCCGTAGCGAAGCGCCGCGGCGACATCGCTGGGCGCGATGTGCGGTTGAAACTCGTACTCGCCCTCAACCTCCCGCCACACGAAGACATCCAGCGGCGCGTCGTATTTCGGGTTTTGTAGCCTCGCCCCCATCCCGTAGAGGCTGTTGAGTCGATCAAGGTATTTCTGGGCCAGCTCGGTCTCGCCGGAGCGGTACAGCTCGCGGACGGCCGAGCTAAGAAAGTTCTGATGAAGGGCCATAAAGAGGTCGGGGCCGGGACCGCGGGTGTCCTTGTGCTTGGCTGAAATTGTTTCCCAGTACCAGTCGATAACCTCGATCCAACGAGGATCGGGCAGGCGAGCCGGCAGATCGCTTGAGAAGGGATCGAAGCTGATTCGTCCCCAGCGGGCCATGCCCTGCATCGCGTGGATCTTGGCGCGATCGATGTTCACGATCCGGTAGACATCGTTGTCATCCACGGCGACGCGACTCTCGCCATACTGTTCGCCCTTGAGCGCCCAATAGAGCGCGTGAGCGTGCGCGGTCCGCCAATCGATCGGCCCGTAATCGCGGGTGTACTCGTACATCAACTGCGGGTCCATGTTGTATTCGTCGGCGAGGACCCGCTTTCGCACATGGGCGATGAGGGTATCCCATGCCGGCTGCGCCTCGGGGTCGGAGGCGATCTCGTCAAAGGCCCGGAAGAACGGGTCGTCGCCGCGACCGATTCCACGAACCCTGGCGTAGAATGACGGCCCTCTCGCCGCCTGCCACTCGGCATGCGCTTTGAGGAACGTCTTGTCGAGCGCAAAGCTGAAACGTTGCTCGTACGGGGACAGGTCGCGGCGGAGGCGTTCAACGAGATCCTTCACTCCGGGGGTGCGGCGCTGGGCCTCGTCGAGTGTTTCCGGAGCATCCGCGACTTTCTTGATCCACACGATTCTGGCCTCGTGCTCATACGGAGGCTCACCGAGCAGGCTATGCCACTCGCGAGCGAATTCAGTCTTGTAGTACAGGTGGGCATCATCCGAAACACCTTCAATCTTGTGGGACAACCAGAAGGCGAGCTCCTTATGCAGTTGCAAGTCGTTGGGGTTGTATCGCAGCCCCTTGTTGCGAACGAGGTTGATCCCGGCCTTCACCCACTCCCAGCGTTCCTCGGAAGTGTTGTGAGCAACGGAGATGTTGTAAGCCATGTTGTGGCCGTGAAACGCCCACACCGCGGCGAAGCGGGGCTGGAGCTTGGTGATCAGATCGGCATCGGCCATGACCTCGTAGTAGAGGCCCTCTTGTTTCATGAGGTGGACCTTGATCCAGAGGTAGTCCACGATGATGCCGCGCAGCGCTCCGATAGCCGTGCCCAAGGCGACAAATGGCGGCGCGCCTTCGACCGCCACATCGGTGTAGCGCAATGAGTGCTTCTGCGATAGGTTGGTGATGCTTGGCAACACGCTGCCGCAGACCGCGGTGCTGGCGACAAGCAGCACCGAAGCCAGCAATTGGATCGCTCGGTCACGGCTCATGCGCGACACTCCCGTCGATTCATCAAGCAGTTGGGGTCAACCATGTCCACTGTAGATTGCCAGCTGCCGGTTCCGCATAACGAGATACCCAAACACAAGGGCGATGCTGGACCACATGAGTCCTAGCGAAAGAGTCACGCCGGCAACGCTCGTCCAGGGGATAAGCCGGCCTTCGACGAGGCTCTGCGTCGGTCGATACTCACCGAAGCTGTGCAGGAGGAATACCAATCCCTGGGCGATCGCTCTGATCAGCGACTGAGCAGCCCATCGAATGACCATCCCGATGTTGCTCCAATCCATTTGGCTCACCAGGGGCGGATAGTACTCATGCAGCGACAGCGCCAGGAACGGCCCGAGCGTGCCTCCGATGAAAATCGTAAACGACAGCATGCACGCGACCGGGAAGCTCAATAGCGTGGAGCAGGCAATCCCCAGCATCGCCAGGAACGCCAGCTTCACCCACGTCATCAGCACCGCTCGGAAGAAATTCGCCTCGAAGCTGCCGACTTTATAGAGCAGCTCGAAGTCGTCCTCCTCGAAGTTCAGCGCCCCCAAGCCCGGCTTGCCCGGCGGTGAGGGATTCAGGTTGACCACCCTGATGTTCATCGTGCCGTCGTCGCGAATCAGATCGGTCCCGATGGGCAAGATGTGGGTCACGGTGGGGACGTACTGCCGCCGCACAAGCGTGTCGGGACGATCATTGAAGGTGAACGCCACCGGGAATGTTTGGTGCTCGTCGTCGCGCAGGATGTGAAAGCGATAACGCAGGGTCAGTGTGGATTGCAGATTCCTGGCTCTGCGGAGGCCTTCGAAGGTGTAGCTTCGCTGCATCATCGGGAGAATCGAGCGCTGGGCGGCGAGGTGGTTCTCCTGCAAGTCCGCGGCCAACTTTCTCTTGACGGAAAGCGAGATTTCATCCTGACCGGCCAACTCCGGATCGCGGTCGATGAGCTGCTCCACGCGCGCTGAGAGCTGTTGGGGGCTTAGTAATTCAAATTGCGGCATTGTGCCCACGCGGGCGGTGAGCACTTCGTCGCGAACAGCAAGTCTATCCAGCGCGCCTTCCAGACCGGAGGCGACGGGAAGTTGGCTGAGGTACTTCACGTACGTAAAGATCGAAACGCCGGCGACAAGCAGAATGACCACGTTGACGCTCAATACCCCCAGCCATTTGCCCAGCAGATAGTTGAGCCGAGTCACCGGCTTGGTCATCAACTGCCAAATCTGGCGGTCGCGGATCTCAAACGCCACCGTCGCACAGGACAGGAACAGCGTCATGAACGCCGCGAGCGCGTAGGTCAGGCTGAGGCTACGGCTGATGAACGTTTGAATCCGAAACCGAAGCGGCGCCTCCGGATCGAGCCAGATCGGAAGCAACGGAAGAAGGATCAGCAGCCCAACCACGAAGACCAGCGACAGGCGGCTCCGCGACGCTTCCTTCACCACCGTGTGGGCGATCGCCAGCACCTGATGCGGGTACGCAAAGAGAATGAGCACCGCCCGTGTCAGCAGCACGAAGGTGAACGTAAGCAGGCCCATGCCCGCAATCGCCAGCATCGCCTGCTCAGATCCCAGCGCCCAGCAGATTGCAACCGGGGCCGCGGTACCCAGCGCCGTCAGGACGAAAGGCAGCGTGATCTGCATCCACACGATCAGCAGCACCCACAGCGTGGTGACGATCGCCAACATCCACGTCGTGCCCGGCTGCTCGAGCATGAACGTGGGCGCCCAGTGGGGCCGTTGATCGGCGAGAAGATGCTCAATCAATCGGCCGGGGGCGGCGATGACCCCTTGGTCGTCGAACAGCCCATCGGCCAGCTCTCGCAACTCGGGCCCGCCGTAGGTCCGGCCATTGACGGTGATCGTTCCAGTTTCAGCCAGGGAGACCGCATGCTCGTCAGCCTCGTTGAGGTTCTGTCCAACGAGCGCGCGACCGAGCGCGTTTCGTTGCGCATCCAAGTCGGAAGTGACGACGAGCAGCGGACCGTAGAAGCCCCCAATCACGAGTATCGCCAACACACTGGCGACGGTGCGGAACCACAACTTGCCCTGAAGCTGATCGAGCCGTCGGTAGACGCGGACAAACACGCCCATGGCTATGACTTCTCGTCGCCGGGGGACTCTTCGCCTTGGGCGGTATCATCCCCGCCCAGCAAGGCGTCGATCACGGACGACTCAACATCCTGCGGCGATTTGGGCGCCACATCGGCTTGGTCGGCGGGGCCGGCGGCCTGATTGGATTCTTCGGCGAGCAGGTCCGCAAGTACTTCGTCACCCGGCGGCTTGGGCGCTTCCGCCGCGGCAGCCGGCCGGATCCCAACGGGTTCCTTTTCCTCGCGGGTAAGAGACTCGATGAGCTGTTCGCCGCGCGCATCCTCTCCACGCAGGAAGCTGGCGGTGGGCCCGCCGTGAACCACCCCTACCGTGGCGACCTGCTCCCGACGGGCCTTCTCCACGAGTTCCATGAAGAACTGCTCCAGGCGCTGCCGGGGGGAATCAACCTTGTCGATGCCCATGCCTTCGCACCGTTGGATGACCTGCTCGATCTGAACGATCGTCTCCGGCGCCAGCCGGGGCGTTTCGATGATGGTTCGTTTGGTGTCGCAGAGAAGCTCGTCAACAGTTCCCTGGGCGCGAATTCTGCCGGCATAGAGCATGACCATGCGATCACAGACATCCTCAACGTCGGCCAGCAGGTGTGAACTGAGCAAGATCGTCTTGCCTCGCTTGCCAAGCTCGACGATCAGATCTTTCACTTGTCGCGTGCCGATGGGGTCAAGCCCGGAGGTCGGTTCGTCGAGGATGAGAAAGTCCGGATCGTTAACCAGGGCCTGAGCGAGACCGATGCGGCGAGTCATCCCTTTGGAGAACTCACCAATCGGGCGATGGGCCACGTGGGACAGCCCGACCATGTCCAGCAGCTCATCGGTGCGACGGCGGCGCGTGCGATAATCCAGGCCGAACAACTTGCCATAGTAGTCAAGCGTCTCTCGCGAGTTGAGGAACTGGTAGAGGTACGACTCCTCAGGAAGAAAGCCGATGCGCTTCTTGATGCTGACGTCGGACGGCGACTTGCCGAAGACGGACAGTCGTCCCCGGGTCTTGTGCAACAGGCCGAGGATCATCTTGATGATGGTGCTCTTGCCGGAACCGTTGGGGCCGAGCAGCCCGAAGATCTCGTTCGGGTGGATTTCGAAGTCCACGTTGTCGACCGCCCGGGCCTTGGTGCGCAGCCAGAAGTCCCGAAAGACCTTGGTGAGCCCGACCGCTTCGACGATGTTCGGCGATGAGACTGGCGAAACCATGGCAGATCAAGTCTCGATGCGTAGCTAGCGGTCCGTGCCCCGCGGGCGAATCGTGCCTTGGGGAGTGACTTCCAGGAGAGGACGAGCCTGGCCCGGCTCAATATCCTTCGATCGGCGATAGAACGGCCGGATGCCGCCCATGCTGGCCTCCAGCGCGTCCCGTTCGCGGCGCTGCAGTCCGCGCCGCTGGCGCACTTCTTGGATCTCCTCCAGGCCGGAGATGATGACATGCAGCGAGCCGAGTCCGGCCGGCAGATAGAACTTCTCGGCATCTTCCCTATTCAACACCGACCCATACGCTTCAAACCATCGCGTCGTGCAGACCAACTCTGGATGCTCACGATAGGCGGGCAGGATGCTGGCGAAGAGCCTGGCTTCGTTGCCAAGCGTCGATTCGATCTCGGTCTCATAGGCCATGGCGCGGTAAATGATCTGGGCCACTTCGCCGGAGGATTCGTCGCTTTCGAGGACGGCGTAGAGTTCGGCGAGCAACTCGTCGGCCACGTCCTCGTCGCCAAGCTGCTGGGCGTCCTCGTATCGTTGAATCATGCGCGCCAGCGTGCGGTAGTTGCTGCCGACGGCGATGAGCGTCTGCTGGGCATTCTGGCGGGCTCTCTCAATCTGCTCTCTCGCCTGCTCCCTGGCGTTTTGCAGTTCGCCATACGCCTTGACAATCGCCAGGGGCGGCTTGGTATCGGGCATGTGCACTTTGACCAGGTCGATACCGCATTCCAGAGTAAGCAGCACTTCCTGAGCGCTTTGCCGAACCCGTTCTTTGGTGTCGTCGGACACATCGACCAGTTCCTGCAGGCTCAGGCCAGCCGTCACGTGCACCACCGCCCGTTGCAGGGCTAACTCCACCAGTCGATCGGCGTTGTTCTCGTCAATGCTCGTCACGAACTGCACGGGGTCGATGATCTCGTACTCGCCAACGATCTTGAGGTGGGCCAGATCGCCGTCGCGAGTCAGCACGTAACCGTCCCGGGCCGGCTGAAGGGCAGCGGTAACTCTGGCCCCATCGATCGCCTGCTGAAGCGTCACGTTCGCAGGGATGTTCGGCCAGAAGGCTTCTTTGAGATCAACCGGTCGATCCTCGACGGCGAAGATGACAAACTCGCCGGCGGGGTAAGGCAAGAGGTTTCGATGCAGCCCCGGCTCGAGGGATCGCTGCTCATCCACGACCACGATCTTGCCAAAGCGCAGCATGACGCCGCTTTGCTTGTCCTGGACGGTCCGGAAGCCGGAGACGAAGAACAGCGCGATCAACACGACGATGACGCCCTGGAGGACTTGGAAGGACAGCCGCAAGGCGTCGGCAAGGGACTGGTTGGCGGGGTCCATGGCTTCCCGCAGCGCCGCCTGGGACCCAACTTCCGCCTCGACGGCGAACTGTGCAGAGGCGGTGCGCCGCGGCGGCTCGACGCCTTCGGGCTCCCCCTCGATCGGCACGTCACCGTCTTGGGCGCCGCCGGGCAACTGAGCAAGATCATCCTGGTCGTACGGATCGGCCATGGTCATGAACCTTCCTTGGCGGACGACGCCTCCGCGTCACCATCGGGTTGGGCGGCGATGCCTTCCTCACGCACGCGATCCTCGGCAGGCGCGGCCAGGTACTTCTTCTTGGGCTGGGGAATGTGACCGGCGTCGGTCTGGTTGCTGAGGTTCATCAGGTGCCAGGGCGCATACTCGTCACTCAGAAAGAACGTGACTCCTTCTTGCAATGCTTCCTCAAAGGCCTTGAGCCACACGAGGAAGATGGCGAGACTTTCATCCTCGCTCATCTGAGAGAGGTATTCAGCGGCCCGTACGTTGGCGGTCGCTTTGATCTCTTCGGCTCGCTGCTCGACGAACGCCTGGAGCTTGTCGGCCAAGGTGTTGGCTTCGGATTGGATTCCGACCGCCTCGGCCTCGCCTCTGGAGCGCTCCGCGTCCGCAAGTCGCAGTCGTGTTCTCTCCATCCGTGCCAACACGGCCGTCGTCGTCCTCGGTGGCAGGAGCATCTGGCTGATACCGACGGTGACCGGCTCGATCCCCATCGAACCAAGGGAGGCTAACTGGTCCAGCATCTCCTTCTCGGCCTGACCCAGACGGCTCGCCGGCCCGATCAGGTCATCGAAGGCATACCGGCTGAGGCTCCCCTTGACGGCGGTGCGAAGGCGACCTTCCAAGATCCTCTGGGCCTCTTCGAGCGCTCCCTTGGACGGAAAGCTCTCGAAGAACGTCAGTGCATCGTCGGCGCCAACCTTCCACAAGAGGAAGGCTTGGACCACCACCGACTGCCCATCCGCCGTGGGGACTTCCACCTTCGGCGTCTCGACGAGCTGGAGTCGCGTGTCGAACCTGGTGACACGATCGGCGAAGAACGGAATCCGAAAGTGCAATCCGGGCTCCTTGACCAGACTCTGCTCGCTCGCGCGGCCGTAGCGCGTCTTGATGGCGACCTCGTGGAATCGCACCGTGTAGGTCGTGCTGTACAGCACTAGCAGGACCAGCAGAAGCACACCAACGACAACGGCCAATGTTTTACTCATCTGCCAGATTCTCCTTCACTGGAGCTGGGGTGGAATCCGAAGACCCCCGGCGGCTCTTGGAGCTCGACATCCAGGTTCACCCGCTCCGGATCAATGCCGACGACGAGGTACTTGCGACGCTCCGCCAGCATCTTGCTGAGCACGTTCATGATTTCGCGCTGCTGAAACAGCCTGGGCGCGGCGCGATAGGACGCGAGCCGGCCCTCGAACTCTTTCACCTGGGCCCGCGCGTTCATCTGTTTGATCCAGCGCTCGGCCTCCGCGGTGGAGATGTCCTGCGCGAGCCGGCCGCCCGCTTCGGCGTACATGCGCTCGATCAGAAGCCGCTGATCGATGACCTGCTTCGCTTGTTCGCCCAGATCTCGTTTGAGCTGCCGCCACTGCTCGATCTCGGCGAGGATCTGTTTGGCTTGCTCGGGACTGCCGACCCAAAACGCGAGGTCTTGCACCACCCTTCCCGCGGCCTCGGCCACCCTTTGGCGGCGCTGCTGTTTGGCGATGGCCAGATCATCAAAGTTCTTGGCCACCGCGCCGGAAGGACGAAGCATCGGGACATTCACGGCGACAACCTCAATACCCGTGTTGTGATTCTGGAACACGGTCTGGATCCGGTCGTGCAGTTGAGAAACCACCTCCGCCCGGCCGTGGGCGATCACCTGCTCCAGGGACAGCCCGGACAGATGCTGGGTGATTTCCCGCATGGCCAGCGCCTTCAGCGCCGCTTCACGCATGTTCAGCCGTTGCCGCCGCCGACGCACGTCCGAAGAGAACTGAATAAAATCCAACAGGCCGTCGGGCTTGATCCGATACTGAAGGCTGATCTCGGCATCGACGAGTGCAAAGAGATCGCTCACCGGCTCGGACTCGACTTTGTCGGACTCGGTCGGTTCGGCTGACGATGATTCGGCGGTGCGCACCGCAGAGCCGCCGACGATGAACGGGTCCAGCTCGACATCCGTGGAGATGTCTTGAGCCCACAGTTGGACGTTCGGGTCCTCGAGCCTCCTGGCGGTCAGGGGAATCTCCCGGATGATGCCGACATCGTAGATTTCCGCGGACTGAAACGGCCAGGGCAGCTTCCACATGATGCCTGAGGTGTAGACCTGCTTGCCGGGAGGGCCGATGATCTGGCCCCCGCTGAGCTTGACCGCCTGTTGATGCGGCTCGACGACCACCATCATGTTCAGGGCGATCAGCACGAGCGCCCCGAACCCCAGCAGCCAGCCGAAGCTCCGCAGCAGCAGTTGATACCCCCAGGAGCTGGTGATGTCGAAGCCGAACTGGTAGTTGACGGCCTCGTTGAGCGACCGCACGATCGACTCCGGTGCAGACAGCAGGCTCAACACGCGCGAGTCAAACGCCGGTCTGGGGACCTCGCCGGGGATTCTCGGCCGGTACATATTAAGGATGAAGTTCAGGACGATCTCACCGGCCAGGACGGCCATGTAGATCGGGATGGCGTATGCCACACCGACGACAACATTGTCGTTGCCGAGGAATCGGAAGACGATTGCGACGGCGACGGCGAGCAAGACCATGGCGCTGCCGACCATGTAGCCGGCCCCGCCGCGAAGGTTCTGCCAGGCGGACTGTTTGGCCATGCCGGCCACGAAACGAGAAAAGATGAACGCGACGGCTGCAAAGAAGAGGCAGATCGCGACCGCCCACCCCAGCTGCTGGGTGAGGAGGAATTCAGCGCCGCCGCCGCCGGGATCGCCGAGGCTGCGCAGATGCCGAAGCATCGAGACGGGGCCGAACGCCAGATAGGCCGCCGTAAGCAGACTGACGCTGGGCATGAGCCACTGGTGCATCAATCGCAGGCGCCGGGCCGCGACCCGTTCCTCCTCGCCGGCAGCCTTGAACACCGAGCCAGCCCCGGCCCTTTCCGCGGCAAGTTCGTCCTCCTCCAGGGCTTCCAGACGCTCTTGCGTATGCTGATAAAAGACAGCGATCAGGCTGAGCCAGACCAGCAATCCCCCAAAGAGATAAAACGAGGCGAACCGAAAGACGGTGTCCTGGCCGAGGTGACCAAAGATCAGCAGGATCACCGCGATCGCAGCTTGGAGAAGGAAGCCAAATCCGGCGACGCGCGTGGCCTGGCGGTATGCGTGATGGTCGATTCTCATGCTGTGCTCTAGACAGGTGCCCGCCACCCGTGCCCGCTGACAGGGGGGCGATCACGGCCACAGCCTAGCCGCAGACCGCCTTGCTCGTCCAAGGCGGCCTACCGGGAAAGGGCGAGGCCGCCGCGCGCGGGCATACCACGGCGAACCTCGATGTGTTGAACTACGTATGATCGCCCTACCCCTGTTCGCGGGTTGCGACGAAAATTGTTCGAATCGGTCCGCTCGCAGCCGCTTGGATCGCAACCGGGCTGGTTTTGGCCCAACAACGCCCGCGACCCCTCTTGCCCGGGCGCCTCCGGTGAGCCCGTACCTCGACCCCTGACCCCTGGTCCAAAACCATGTTCGGGCAGACCCTCGCGATCATCCGCAACACGTTCTTTGAGAGCATTCGCCAGCCGATCATGCTGGTGGTGCTGGTCGTCGCCACCATCGCCCTGATCTTCAGCAACCTCCTTGCCGGCTTCACGATGGAAGACGACCAGCGGATGATGATTGATCTGGGACTGTCCACGATAATGCTCTGCGGAACCCTGCTTGCGGCGTTTATCGCCACCAACGTCCTGAACCGAGAGATCGAGAACCGCACCGTGCTGACCGTCATCTCCAAACCGGTCAGCCGGCCTGTGTTTGTGCTGGGCAAGTACCTCGGCGTGGCCGGCGCCCTGGCCCTGGCCATGGTCTACATGAGCCTGGTCTTCCTCCTCGTCGAGATGCATGGGGTCCTGCAGACGGTCCGAGATCCGATCCATGCGCCGGTGATCGTCTTTGGGGTGGCCGCAGGCGTGCTGGGGCTCGCCGCCGGCGTGTGGTGCAACTATTTCTACGGCCGGGTCTTTTCGAGCACCGTCATCGTCCTTACCACGATCCTGGCCGCCTTGGCGTATCTGCTGAGCCTCATGTTCGATCAGTCCTTTTCGCTTCAGCCGATCGGCGAATCATTCAAGCCGCAGCTGTGGCTGGCGCTGGCGGCGATCATGATGGCGATCATGGTGCTGACCTCGATCGCGATCGCCGCCTCGACCCGGCTCGGCCAGGTGATGACCCTCTGCGTGACGATCGGCGTGTTCATGCTGGGGTTGCTGTCGGATTCGATGCTCGGGCAGCCGATCAAACAACTCGACGACATGTGGCTCCAGCGTGCCAGTGCGGCCGGACTGACGGAAACGATCGCAGACATCCGAATCATCGAGCTGGACACCGGGCAGATCAACCAGACCGTGGTGGACAAAGAAGTCGCCACGGTCGCTCTGACACAGATGGCCGACGGCCTGGGCGAACGGCTGGCACACGCCGCGTACTGGATCGCCTATTCGATCATCCCCAACTTCCAGAAGTTCTTGCTCTCCGACGCCCTGACCCAGTCTCGCGTCATCCCCCCCGCTCTCTTGCGCCAGGTCCTCTTGTACGGCTTGTTTTACATCGTCGCAGCCTTGAGCCTGGCCACGATCCTGTTCCAACGCCGCGAGGTCGGGTGAAGAGAGGCTTGAACAAGAGAGTACAAGAACAGGTGGCTTTCCCTTTCTGATTCAAGGATAATTGACAATTGATGCCAATTTCAACTCCTCACAACTCCGAGCCGTTCACAACGGCTGGTAACGAAACAGACCAGATCGACGTCAAGATTAGTCTCCGGATCATACAACTGTTTTCCGAAGGCCTGTATTCCAGCCCCAATAAGGCTGTGGAAGAACTCGTCTCCAATTCATTCGATGCTGGCGCGGAAAACGTCCACATCATCCTTTCACCAGACCTCCGTGATCCAGATGCAACCATTGTGGTCATAGATGACGGGGAAGGAATGAACGCTGATGGCCTCAAGCAACATTGGATCATTGGTGAAACCACAAGGCGCAGGGTAACTGGTTCTTCCAGGCCAAAGCCCATTGGTAAATTCGGCATTGGCAAGTTGTCTACATATGTATTGGCTTTGAAACTCACGCACATCTGTAAGTCTGGTGACACTTACTATGCCGCCACAATGGACTATTCACTTCTAGCGGGCAGGGCAGAGGAAGCCTCCGAGGGCGTTTTCAAACAACAGACAATCCAAATACCGCTACGAACGCTCACGGAACAACAAGCGCGGGATGCTGTGCAACTTTGGATCGACGGAGAAAAGAAGGGCTACCAGGCGCTTAATCTGTTCGGAGAAGATGCCCCTGATTCGTGGACTGTAGCCATCATGTCTGGCCTGAAAGACATGGGGAAGAAAGTCAAAATCGGTCGCCTCAAGTGGGTCTTGAGAACAGCCATGCCCCAACGTAGTGACTTTCGTCTCTTCCTTGATGGCGATCCAATAACTCCTCCCGAATTTAAGCCTTTGGCGAAATTTGTGATAGGCAAGGACGTGATGATCCAGAAGACAAAGCCTTGTCCTGAAGGTCTAATTGAACGGGAAGACACAGACGAACCTGCAGATTCTATTCATCGATATGGCTTATACGACGACGATGGATTGCTTGGGCGTATCACAGGATACATTGAGATATT
>JADFIM010000234.1 GCA_022566725.1 Planctomycetota bacterium | reverse complement strand
TGCTCGGGGTGGTGACGGTGCCCTGGCATCGCCCGGAGCCAAAGAAGCCGACGCGGGCTCCGACGGCGACACCGAAGACCCGCCCAATGATCGGCTCAACGCCCACCACCAAACTGAAGGTCGCCAAGACGCCCCCTAGCACAGCCCGCACGATCAGGAAGTCGTCGACAATCAAAGAACCGAAGCTCGCTAGGACGCCCCCAGCCAAGGCGCCCGCAACGAAGAAACGATCGACCAAGAAGAAGCCGGCACGGGCTGCGGTAGCGACAAAGCCGGCCACCGCTTCAAGGAGACCATCGAAAA
Source organism: Planctomycetota bacterium (assembly GCA_022566725.1). GTDB lineage: Bacteria > Planctomycetota > Phycisphaerae > Phycisphaerales > SM1A02 > JADFFQ01. Next base: position 3,676 of record JADFIM010000234.1, on the reverse strand, counting down.
CCAAGAAGCCGGCACGGGCTGCGGTAGCGACAAAGCCGGCCACCGCTTCAAGGAAATCATCGAAAACCAAGAAGCCGGCGCGGTCTACGGCCGCAAGGAGAAAGGTGGCCCGGATCAGCTCGTCACGCGCGAAGAAGACGTCAAGGAAAGTGGCGGTCAAATCATCAAGGCGGAAATGATCGCTCTGGGGCGATCGGTTAACCTTGCGGCGCGCCACCAGGCGAGCCGGCGCAGCGCCGCGCTACGGGCCTTACCCGGCGGCGAAGATGATCTGCCAACCGATGATGAAAATGATGACATCGGCAAAGACGTGGCTGACATAGGCGGCCCAGATGTTGCGGTATCGCAGATAGAGCCACGACCAAGTCGCACCCCCGATGAACACCCCCAACGACCCCAACGCCGTGACGCGACCGTCGAAGTAGACGTTCAGGGCAATGATGTGGTGAAGGGTGAACAACAGGCCTGACACGATCACCGCGGGCACACGGCGCATCAGCACTTCACAGCGCGTAACCACAAACCACCGCCAGACGTACTCTTCCAGGATCGAGTTGATCGTGCACCAGTAGACCGCACCCAGGAGGTACAGAACCGGGGTGGACAGCCCGATCTCATGGGCCTTATCGCGCATGAACTCCGGCTCGATCCAATGCCGTCCAAGGAACCAGTAGCCGATCGCAATGGCGAGGAAGAACAGCGATCCGCTGACGATCGCCGCGGCCATTCCGTCTCTTCTTGGAAGCGGTAGCGCCGGTCTGCGCTTGTCGATGAGCACCAGCCACGCCACGGGCAATACACAAACCCAGAGCTTGGCGGCGAAGAAGATGGTCTGACCGACCGGACCTTCGGCCTGGACCATGGCCATCCATGTCCCGAAGCTCGGCACCGGCACAAGCAACAGCAAGGCGACAATCGCGCGCTGCCGGGGATTGCCGATTGCCATCCACTGCTCCACGAAGGATGTTCAACAGAAAGCCGCGGATGCCATCCGCTGCTTTGGGGCCCACCGCCGTCATCTCCGCCCACGGGTCAGGCAAATCACAGCCCATACAGTGGTCGCAGCTTGCCTTCCAGGTGCCGCATGAGCGGATCGGCGCTGAGCGGTTTGCCGGTGACGTGCCGGCACAGGTCGGCGGCGCGGTAGCGCTGGCCGTGAGCATGGATCTGCGCATTGAGCCACTCCCGCAACGGGCCGAACTCACCGCGCTCAAACTGCTGATGCAGGTCTGCAATGTCCCCAGCCGCCTTCTCAAAGAACTGCGCTGAATAGATGTTGCCAAGCGTGTACGTGGGGAAATAACCGATTGATCCCATCGACCAGTGGATGTCCTGCAAGCACCCGCGGCGATCATCGGGCACATCCACGCCGAGGTAGTCTTTATAGCTCTCGTTCCACACGCCGGGGATATCAGCCACAGCAAGCTCGCCGCTCATCAGGCTGCGTTCGATCTCGAAGCGGATCATGACGTGCATGTTGTACGTCGCCTCATCGGCCTCGACGCGGATCAAGTCGGGCCGGACGATGTTCGCGGCCCCGTATACCTCGTCGAGGCTTTGGCGATTCACCGCCGAACCGAAGAAATCCTTGAGCTTCGGGCGGCACCAGACCCAGAACGCCCGCGATCGGCCGACCTGGTTCTCCCACATTCGGCTCTGGCTCTCGTGGATTCCCAGCGAGACGCTGGTGCCCATCGGCGTGCCGATGTGCTCGGCAGGCAAGCCTTGCTCGTAGATGCCGTGGCCGGACTCGTGCATCGTCGAGCCGAGGGCGTCGTTGACGTTCGCGTCGTGAAATCTCGTGGTCAGCCTCACATCGTTGCAATGTGTGCCGCTGCAAAACGGATGGGTTGAGCGATCCAGCCGGCCACGCGTAAAGTCGAACCCGATCTGCTCGGCCACAAATCGGACGAACCTTTCCTGCTTCTCGACGGGCAGCTTGAGCTCATTGAATGCATTCGATGGTTTCTTGGAGCTTGCGGACAGCTCGCTGATAAGGCTTTGCAGGCGCGGTCGCAGGGATGTGAAGACCGTTGTGACCTCAGCAGCGGTGCAGCCCGGCTCATAGTCCTCCGCCAGGGCGTCCCACGCCTCCCCGTCCTGGGGCCAGCCGAAGCACTGAGCCTTGCGCCTGGTCAGATCGACGACCTTCTCCAGCCAGGGTCGGAATCGAGCGAAGTCTGAGGCCTTCCTGGCTTGGGTCCACTCATGCTGGGCGAGGCTGGTGGTGTGAGCCAACTCCTCGACCAAGGCGGTCGGCAGCTTCGTGCGACGGTCGTATTCATGGCGGATCTCGCGGAGGTTGACCGCAGGCGTGCTGGTGGCCTCTCCTGTTAGACCATCATCAGCTTCGCACACCGACAGAAGCTCGCCGATCCGCGGGTCGGTCGCCAGGCCGTGCCCGATGCGGGCCAACTGGGCGAGCTGGTCGCTTCGATAGGCCAGCCCCCCGCTGGGCATCATGGTTTCCTGGTCCCAGCCAAGCAGGGACGCGGTTGCTCCCAGCAGGTTGGCCTCCCGCACCAGGCCGATCAGCTCGTCGTATTGTGTTGCTGTCCGGGACGTGGAGGAAGTCGCAGAGATGGCAGTAGTCATGTCACCAGCCTCATGTGTGGCACCAGTGGAGAGCCCGCATGATAGCGTTTCATCGCCGGGTAAAACGTAGGAGCGGACAGCCGCGACGGCCCCTGTTCGCCCCAACCCGCCTGCCCGGTCGTGGGCCGCGGCCCAGTCGTTACGAACGGGATTTCACCGGACGGGAACCAGGCCCCGCTGTAGGAATCACTCGTTGGGCGATTCGGAAGCGTCTGCTTCCTCGCGGGCTGTCAGCGGCTCAAGAATCTGCACGATTTCCTTGCCCTTGGCGTCACGCCGATTGCGAGCATAGTCCAGCGGGGTCCATCCGCGACTATCGCGGGCGTTGACATCGGCCCCGGCGTCGATGAGGGCCTGGAGCTTTTCGGGGGTGCCCGTCGCCGCCGCCCATGCCAGGGCCGTCTTGCCTTGGCGGCCCTTCTCTTGGAGCACCGCGCCAGCTTTCACAAGCGCGTGCAGCGATTCGAGCGACCCGGTCTTCGCGGCATACATCAGCGGCGTGGCGCCGCGCGTGCTGTCGCTGACCTGGAGATTCGCTCCAGCTTCCACCAAGGCCTCGACCCGTGCCACATCGCCGAAGCCGGCCGCCCACAACAGGGGCGTCATGCCCGCCTTATCTGAGACATTGACGTCCGCCCCGGCGGCGAGCAATGCCTGAACCATCGCCAGGTCGCCGAACTTCCCCGACGCCCACGCCAGGGCGGTCCCGCCTCGGTCTGGGTTGCGAGCATTCACATCGGCCCCCTTGGCCAGCAGTGCTTCAACCGCCTGACCGTTGCGCGACTGCACGGCCGACATCAGCGGCGTTCGCCCGCGCGCATCGGGCGCTTCAACGTTTGCACCGGCATCAAGCAGGACCTGGATCATCTCAACTCGGCCGTACTTGGAGGCCACAGCCAACATGGCGTCCCGCGTCTTCGCATCGGTCCCCTGTTCCAGAACCTTGCTCACCGCCTGGACATCACCGTTCTTCAGGGCCACTGCCAATTGCGGGTCGAGCCCTTTGAGCGTGCTAGCCGGCTGGGCGGTGGCCGGCCGGGTGGCGGCGGTCTTGTCCAGCACGCGGGACCTGGCGCTATCA
>JADFIM010000233.1 GCA_022566725.1 Planctomycetota bacterium | reverse complement strand
CAGAGCGATGTGGTCGTCAAGTCCCTGGGCAACCGACCAGTGCATGCGGCCCAGGTTCTGGCGAGCGCGTGCCGCTTCGATGCGTGCGGCGTCAGCATGGTCGCCTTTCACTGACTTTGCCGCTGCGTTGGCTTTTGTCACAGCGGATTCGAGTTGCAAGGTTGCCTGATCGTACAACTGCTTCAACGGCCCCGAGGCGGTCTGGTTGAGCTCGCGAATCGAGGTGCTGATCGCGTTACGGAAGTCGCTGAGCATGGCGCGGGTTGTCTCCGCCTGCTGGGCGGAAGTTTGCACGAGGTCGCCAAGTGACGACCGTGCATCATCGATCGCGTCGATCTGTGCCTGGGCATGCTCAGCTCTGGCCTGGGCAATGTTGTGCTGCGGCTGCTGCTCGTAGCGCAGCTCGATCTCGCGCAGGGCGATCTCGTACTCGATCCGGTCGGCTTGGCGGCCGAGTTGCACAGCCTGTTCATACATCGTGAAACCTGCGGCCCGCCCGCGGTCGGTGGCTTCGCGCCGCAGCCCATTGGCCTCGGTACGCAGCCGGTCGACCTCCGCTTGGTCATCGCGGTTCTTCTTGGTCAGCTCGCCGATGGGGCCGTCGAGGTCCGCCATCTGTTGGCTGTTCTCGTGAAGCTGCTCTTGCGCCTCATCACGGTCAAGTGTGAGCTGTGCCTGCTCCGTGTCGGCATTGATCGCCTCCAAGCCCTGTACAAGAGCGTCCAGCCTGAATGCCGTGTTCATCATGCCATGCACGCTGGTTCGGATCATGCGGTGATCCGCCTCGATCCACTCGGCCTGGGCCAGGGCGATTGCTGCAAGGCTGCGGTGGGCGCCGGCGGCCAGCAGCGACGCAGCGGCCTTTTGCCCGGGCTCGGACCCACTGGTATCAGAAAGACTTGCCACGAGGGCGGTCAGTTGTTGCCGTGCTTGTGCCGCCTGCTCTTCGTTGGGGTCGAGCGGTATCGGGGTCGCCTCCCGGAGCTCCCGGCTGGCCGAAGTGATCACGGCCTGGACTTCATCCCGCCGCCTGGCGTCAGCATCTTCGCATTGGGCGGGGATGATCGTTGTGGCTATGCAGCAAAGCGGCAGGACAAGGCATTGGTGCGCTACGTTCATCGAGTTTCTCACCGTCCGAAAAACAAGGGCTGCAAACCCAGCTTAGCAGCATCGTGGCTGCTGGGCCGCTGCATACGGTTCGACGCCGGGCCGATCGCGGTTGCAGCGGTGTCTGACGTTGCCCGTCCGGCCCGCGAGGCTCAACCTGAGCCGCGATCAGGCGCCGGGGCGGGGTCCTGGTCCTCTACGGGCCCCTGGCCGGGCGGATCATAGGCGATGCGATACTCCGGCCGTGGCTGCATCATCGCTTCAATCCACCTGATCGTGTCTTGTAACAACCGCTGGTTTGGGCGGCTGAACACCGGCTTCCACCCGCGGACGTCCGGATGGGGCTTTCTGGCCAGGTGGCGCGGCAGCCCGTACTGGATGACCAACGACATCGCCGGTTGGTCGTAGTTGATCAGCGGCCATTCGCCGTCAAGCTCCAGGCGGTCCAGGATCAGCAGGTTCGTGTATCGGACGCGTTCATCCTTGTACCGCCGGCGGTGAAGAAAGAACCGTCCGGCGTCGGCGCCGCCATGACACCGGCTGGTTGCACAGGTGTTGATCAGCCAGGTGTTGTGCACGCGCCGGCGGAAATGGTTGAGCCCCCACGGTTCGTGGAGCACCTTCACTTCCGGGTACAGATCAACTGCCCCCAGCTCGAACATGAGCTGGACAATTTCAATCGGCTTGGCCTGGAACAACGCCGCCCGTTGAGCCGGCGATTCGGGGATCAGCTTGCTCGTGGAATAGTTCTCGATCAGCTTGCGGATCGTCGCCCGGCTGACGGCGACCTTCGGGGGACGCTGAAAGTCGATCTCGTACAGGCGGATGAGGTTGACATCGGCGGTGCTGATGAGCTGCGTCGGCAGCGCGTCGCCGGGGGCTGCACCGCCTTGCTCAGGGTCATCGGCGCTGCCATCCGCATCATCTGTATCCTTCGCCGGCTCGCTCCGGCCGGGGGCCTGGCCAAGTGCGAGCTGGGCGTTGACGATCGTCAGCAGACGATGACCCTCAGGCAGCTGCGCGTACTGGAGCAATTCAAGAAGCTCGCTACGGGCTAACTCGTACTTGCGCTGCTTGATCAGCCACGCGCACAGGTCGAGGTGTTGTTCGGGCATCTGCGGTCGCAGCGCTGCTTTGAACTGGGCGTAGCGCTGGGCAAAGGTTGGTTCCAGAATCACATGGTCCACGGCCTCGCGGACAAGCTTGGTCCGAAACCCCTTGATCTCAATGACCACATAGTCGAAGGTGTCCTCAATGATCACGCCTTCCCGCTGCTGACCGTCGTTGAGGATGACCACGCCGCTCTGGCCGGGCTCCGGCTCCACCAGACGAACAATCTTGAGCAGCCGGGATTTCGGGAAGCTCTTCACCTTGTTGGCCAGCGTGCGGACGACGATAACGTCATCGTCTTCGAGTTCGAGGTAGCCCTTGACTTCGAGGTTTCGGCTGACCTGGACGATCACACGTTGCGGCGGATCATCGGGCGTCGGGGCGATTCCAGTGGCCCCTGTGCCCGGCAACAGGCCGATGGCGATAATGATCGCGGGGGCGTGGCGGATGATGGCCATGGCGGGATTGTCCTCATAGACCCGGGGGCAGGTCAATAACGGGGCTTGCTGCCGGGGGCCTGCTCGGCGAAGCTGCAGCACTGCACCCGATGCACCAAGAGAACATTCGCTTGGTCCCCCTCGGAGGTTTCGTATGAAGCTCGGCGTAATGGCGGCGGTGTTTGCGGACGTGGGTTTGGACCAGGCGTTGGCCTACTGCGCACAGCTCGGCCTCGAGGCGATCGAGCTGCCGGTCGGCGGGTATCCGGGCCGGCCGTTTTTCGACCCCGCCAAGGTCCTCGCCTCGGGCAAGGCCCAGGCCCAGATCAAGGCCGCCCTGGGCGAACATGGCCTCGAACTGGCCGCACTGGCCGTGCACGGAAACCCCGTCCATCCAAATCGAGTGCGAGCCAAGAACGATCACGACGCGTTCGTGACCGCGGTGAAGCTGGCGCCCAAGCTCGGCACGAACACCGTCGTCACCTTCTCCGGCTGTCCCGGCGGCTCGAAGACTGATAAGACGCCCAACTGGGTGACCTGCGCTTGGCCGGGCGACTATCAGGAGATTCTTCGATACCAATGGGACGAAGTGCTTGTGCCGTATTGGGCCCAACAAGCGAAGTTGTGCAAGAACTGGGGCGTGAAGGTGGCGTGGGAGGCGCACCCGGGATTCTGCGTCTACAACCCCGATACGCTCATTCGACTCTCACAGCGCGCCACGAAGATGGCCGGCATCCGAGCAAAGACGCCGCTCGGCGCCAACCTCGATCCGTCACATCTCTTCTGGCAGGGGATCGACCCGGTCCGCGCCGCCCGGCGGCTGGGTGAAGCGGGGCTGCTTTACTACGTGCATGCTAAGGATACCGAGCTTGACCCGGTTGTTGGTCCGGTCAACGGCTACCTCGACACCCGCGACTACGGCGACCTCAAGCATCGCGCGTGGACGTTTCGCACCTGCGGCTACGGCCACGGCGATGAGTTTTGGAAGCCGTTTGTGTCCATGCTGCGACGATATGGATACGACGGTGTGCTGAGCATCGAGCATGAAGATCCGCTGATGTCGCCCCAAGAGGGTCTGGAGAGAGCCGTGGCCTACCTCAGCGAGGTCATCATCGAGGACCAGCCCGCCGAGCCGTGGTGGTTGTGAATCCCTTTGCGCCGGTACCCGTCTCGCCGCGGCGCGGTCACACCTTGTAAAGCCGCGACCGGTGGTCGCGGTCTTCTCTCACCCCATGGTGTTGACGTGACCGTCGCGCACCCAGCCGGGCCGTCCTTTGCCAATCCAGCCCGCCCAACGCCCGTACACGATGCAGACCATGAGAATCTGGGAATATTCGGGACAGTCACCTATTTACGTCCTGGCTGATCGACGCAAGCGGCTCCGAAGCCTTCGCGTGCGCGTGTGTGCTGCTCGCACTTCT
>JADFIM010000232.1 GCA_022566725.1 Planctomycetota bacterium | reverse complement strand
GCCCCGGGCTCCGCCCGGGGGCCCAACAACACTGGAGGTGATGGCCAGAACAACCCCCGGCAGAGCCGGGGCCTATGGGATCGACATCCTTGGCCGATCTCGCCGGGCCCCACTACACTATCCGCCCCATGGCTCGCATCCGTGAAATCAAGAAGCGCATCGTGGCGGTCGGGACGATCCGGCGCATTACCCGGACCATGCAGATGATCGCCACGGCCAAGTTCACCACCTCTGTGGCACGGGCGAAGGCCGCAAGGCCGTACACGGAGAAGGTGCAGCGGCTGGTTTCGGAAGTGCTGTCGGCCGCGCCTGACGCCGAGCATCCCTTGATAGACGGCCCAGCGGACTCGCCTACCCGTGAGCTGGTGGTGGTGATTTCCTCCGATCGCGGGCTGTGTGGCGCGTACAACGCCAACGTGCTGCGATCAGCCATCGGCCACATCCGCCGGCTCAAGACCCGCAGCATCGCCGTCGAATTGGAGACCTCGGGGAAGAAGGCGGTCAGGTACTTTCGCTTCCAGCGCATAGCGATCGCCCACCGCCATACCCTCGGCGACCGGCCTGATTATGAGCAGGTCGAACAACTGGCCCAACGGTACATCGACGAGTTCAGCGCCGGGCGATATGACGCGATTCGTGTGGCCTCGATGCATTTTGTCAGCAATGCCCGCCAGGTCCCGCGAATGACGGAGCTGTTACCGTTGCAGCCGAGCCCCGGCGATGCTGCCGCGCCTGACCTGCCCACGGCACTCTATGACTTCAACCCATCAAGCGGCGAGCTTTTGGGCGACTTGTTGCCGTTAGCGGTCAAGACCGCTCTGTTCCAGGCGTTCCTGGACGCAGTGGTCAGCGAGCAGATCATGCGGATGGTCGCCATGGGAGCTGCGACGGAGAATGCCAAGGACTTGGGCCGGACGCTGACCCGCCAATTCAACCGGGCCCGGCAAACACAGATCACCACCGAGTTGATGGAGATCATCAGCGGCGCAGCAGCGTTGGAATAGCGCGGATTCAGCAATGTAGGGGGCATCTTGCTTGAAGCCGGACCTGACGAGTCCCGACTTGTCGGGACGAGGAAGGTCCGGATCGTTGCTCGCGGGATCGTCAAAGTCGGTGCGCCGATCCGGGTCTTCCTCCCTTCGGTCGTCAGACCCGGCTTCACGGTCGTCAAACCCGGCGTCACCTTCTGATAGCATTGCCCCTGTGAAGCTCTACACCCGCACCGGCGATGACGGTACGACCGGCTTGTTCGGCGGCGAGCGCGTCGGCAAGGATCATCCACGGGTCGAGGCCGGCGGAACCGTTGATGAGCTCAACGCCTGGATCGGTCTGGTCGGATCCGCATGCGACGCCAATCAGCCGTTGCATACGGAGCTGCTTGGAATCCTCTCAGAGGTGCAAGCGCGTCTGTTTGAGGTCGGCGCCGACCTCGCGACGCCACCGGGGACGAAACATGAATCGAAGATCGCGCGAATCACCGCCGACCACGTGACCGAGATCGAGCGATGGATCGATCACATCGACGGGGGGAACGAGCCGATGAGGACCTTCATTCTGCCCGGTGGGACGGAACTGGCGGCTCGATTGCACGCGGCCCGCACCATTTGCCGCAGGGCCGAGCGACGCCTGGTGAACCTGAGTCGGTCGATGGACATCACCCCGTCAGCCGGCGTGTTCCTCAACCGCCTCAGCGATCTTCTGTTCGCGATGGCCAGGCGGGTGAACAAGGATGCCGGCGTGGCGGACGTGCCGTGGACGGGGAAATCAAAGCCGAGCCAATGAGGTTCGGCGATGACTTCGGCTCGAGACGAGCCGGCTCTCAGTGGCGCGTCGGAGCTGATCAGACAGGTTTCAGCGGCCAGGCTCTGACGTGCAATTCATCGGCGTGGTAGAGCACCGGCGTCTCGTCGGGGATGGTTATCCCCGCGGCGGAGACGAGTCCGTCATCCAGCTCGAGCAACTCCGCGTCGCGCAGCGGCCAGGGTCGGTGCCAGATTCGGCCGCCCAACAGACGACCTTGCCTGTTCACCGTGTAGAGCATGTAGCGCTCGGTGAGAAAGTACGCCAGCTCGCCGGGCTTTGATTGCTCACGAGTGGAGCCCCCCCGCCAGGCGCAGCGCATACGCGCAGCCGGATCGCCCGCCCGATCGACCGCGTAGTGAATCACATCGCCTTCTTGATGAACGTCGATGCGCGAGAAGCAATAGTTGAGATGCCAGAACCGACGAGCACACCAGACGGCAAGACGACTCGCAGCGTCGAGGCTGAAGAAATATACGCCGGGCTGATCGCGATCGGTGACATAGGTGCGGACGTTGCACTCATGGAATCGCCGCGTGGTGGGGACCGTCGGCAGGCGGGTCATGCGAACTCTTGGCATGGTGAAGGGGATCAACCCGACCCAGGCGCGCCCGTCAAACGTATCGATTTTCAGCGGCTCGGGCACAAGCAGCCGAAGCGCCTCCGCCGGCACCGGCCAATGGATGAACAACAATGACCGCCACGTCATCAGCACGGCGGGTCGGCCCCGAGGGCGGTGCGGCGAATCGGTTGTCGGCCCACGCACGGCCAATCGTAGCCGCGGATGCGTAGCCGCGAGATGAGCCGGAGGTCGCCGCGGGCCACACGGCTGATTTGATTCGGCTCCCGCTTCACTTTATGGTGCCCCTTTGGTCCATCGGAGCAAGCGATGCCGATCAAGGTGGGAATCAACGGGTTCGGGCGGATCGGTCGTCTGATCTACCGGGCGGGTCTCCAGGCCGGTGGCATCGAGTTCCTCGCGGTCAACGATATCGTCCCTGCTGACAACCTGGCGTACCTGCTCGAATATGACTCGACGCATGGGAGGCTCGACAAGCCGGTAACGGTTGATGGCGATCACTTCGTCTGCTGCTCAACGAGGACTCGTTGCCTGAGCGTTCGAGACCCGGCTGAGCTTCCCTGGCGTGAGCTGGGCGTCGAGTACGTCGTCGAATCGACCGGCCTGTTCACCGACTACGATGGCGCGGCCAAGCATCTGCAAGCCGGTGCCAAACGGGTGCTCATCTCCGCCCCGACCAAGACGCCCGAGCTGGTGCCGACGTTCGCGTACAAGGTCAACCACGACCGATATGACCCGCAATCTGACACCGTCATCTCCAACGCCTCGTGCACGACCAACTGCCTGGCTCCGGTGGCCAAGGTGATCAACGACACCTTCGGCCTGGATGAAGGGCTGATGTCCACCATCCACGCGGTGACCGCGACTCAGCCGACGCAGGACGGCCCGTCGAAGAAGGATTGGCGGGGCGGGCGAAACGCCTACGCCAACATCATTCCGTCGAGCACCGGCGCGGCGAAGGCCGTCGGCCTGTGCATCCCCGAACTGGCGGGCAAGCTCACCGGCATGGCGTTCCGCGTCCCGGTGGTTGATGTGTCCTGTGTCGATCTGACCTTCCGCACCGCCAAACCGACGAGCCTGGCCGACATCAACGCCGCGATGAAAGCCGCCGCCGAGGGGCCGATGAAGGGTGTCCTCGCCTATACCGACCAGCCCGTCGTCAGCAGCGATTTCATCGGCGACACGCACAGCAGCATCTACGACGCCGGGGCCGGGATCGAGCTGAACGATCGCTTCTTCAAGGTCGTCGCCTGGTACGACAACGAGATGGGCTACGCCTGCCGATGCGTGGACATGATCCGCCTGATGGCCGAGAAGGACGGCGTCGGGTAACTGAGCATCACCATCGCCTACGTGCGAAACCCACCGAAGCCCACGGACTCGAGTCCGTGGGCTTCTTACAATCTCGTCGTGCTCGATCCAGCGGACATTCCTCGTTATGCGAAACGTTGCCCGGCATGCAGATACGATCTGGCTGCGACGATCGATGCTGGTCTCCTGCGATGCCCGGAATGCGGGTACGCATTCACATTGCATGAGTTCACAGCCGTGTCGAAGGAAGGCCGTTTGACCCGTCTTCGGCCTGATGAGAAGCGGATAAGCGGTCACCGATTCGTCCTTATGCTCCTGCTGCTGATAATCGTCCTCGTGATCATGGGCGTCGTTGCGACGTAACAGAGCAGATCACAGCGAACGGCAATCCGCACACTGGATATTGCCGTCCATCGATCGTTGTTGTTCCTATGCCAGCTCGGGGAACGTCTCG
>JADFIM010000231.1 GCA_022566725.1 Planctomycetota bacterium | reverse complement strand
GTGTTGATCAATAGCGACGGCGGGGTCTTCACGTGCTGAAGGACCTGCTCGTACAGATCATCGGCCGTGTGGAAAAACTTCGCATCGATCATCACCGGGCCGTCGCCGGTGGGCATCACCAGCACGCGACCGCCGTCGCCGAGAATCACCGCGCCCTTGCCGCGTATCTCTTGAGAATCGAACGGACCCTGCCTCCTGGGCAGCGTGCCCCAGGACCGCCGAGGTCGGGAGCCTGTGGCGGCCACGGCCCCCAGGGCCAGACAGAAGTCTCGGCGAGTAATCATCAGGTTATTCTCCCTGTGGGGGTTGCGTGATCGCGGGCATTATGAACGATTGTCTGGCGTCCGCCCAGCGTCGCCTCGGGCTTTGGGACAAAGACGTGATTGGGGGCGTGGCGGACATCATCATGGCACGGAGGGTTGCGGGATGCCCAAACCGTTGAACATCGCCCTGATCGGCACCGGATTCATGGGCCGAGCCCATTCCAACGCCTGGATGAGCGTCAACAAGTTCTTCGACCTGCCGCGAGTTGCGGTGATGCACACCGTCTGCGCCCGCGAATCGAAAGACGCCCGCCGCTTCGCCCGCAAGTGGGGCTGGGCCGAGGCGACCACGGACCTCGGCCGGGTGATCGACGATCCAACAATCGATCTGGTGGATATCGCCACGCCGAACCATCTCCATGCCCCCCAGGCCGTGGCGGCGCTGGAGGCGGGCAAGCATGTGGCGTGTGAAAAGCCGCTCGCGGGGAGGCTCGACGATGCTCAGGCCATGCGCGTCGCAGCCCAAAGAGCGAAGCGACGGGGGATCGGGACGTTCGTGTGGTTCAATTACCGGCGTTGTCCCGCGGTGGCTTTCGCGCATCAGCTCGTACGCAAAGGGAGGCTGGGGCGAATCTATCACGTGCGCGCACAGTACCTCCAGGATTGGGGTGGGCCTCAGACAAGTCTGTCGTGGCGCTTCGACGTCACCCAGGCCGGCTCCGGCGCGCATGGCGATCTGAACGCCCACATCGTCGATATGGCCCGCTTCATCACCGCAGACGAGATCACCGAGATCGCCGGGGCCATCGCCAAGACCTTCATCACCAGGCGACCGCTGGCTGAGGCGGGCCGAGGGCGCAAGACCCGCTATGGCAGATCCACCGTTGATGATTGTGCGCTCTTTCTTGCCCGGTTCAAATCCGGGGCGGTCGGTTCATTTGAAGCGACCCGTCTGGCCACGGGCAATCTCAACCGCAATTGCATGGAGATCAACGCCGAGAGGGGCTCGATTAAGTTCGACTTCGAGCGGATGAACGAGCTGCTGTGGTGGGATAACACGCTTGAATCATCCCTGCGTGGCTGGAGCAGGATCATGTGCACCAACCCCGGCGATCATCCCTATGCCGAAGCGTACGGGCCGCCCGGACACCCGCTGGGGTACGACCACCAATTCATCAGCCAGGCTGCGGATATCATCAAGGCGATCGCCGGCCGCAAGCCCATCGTTGCCTTGGCCGACTTCGAGGACGCCTGCCGGACGCAGAAAGTGCTTCACGCCGCGCTGGTTTCCGCAAGGGAGCACCGAGCAGTGAAGATCAGTGAGGTCTAATCGCCAAGCAATGTCTCCGATCCGCATCCCATTCTGGGTAGCCCAGCGATGAGCCGGGCATCGTACCGCAGCCCGTTGGCCGGGCCGGGCATCATGCTGCTCAGCGCGGCGATCTTCGGGTACTTCGGTTTCATGTTGGCGTTTCCGGAGCTTGACACAAAGACGGGCAGCGTGATCCCGCTTGTCATCACCCTCAAATGGACGTTGCGCGCCGCGGCGATCGGATTCCTCTTGGCGGCCGTGATCACCATGGCGAACACTTTTGCGGGCAACCTGCTTTACGCGCTGGTTGGAATCGTCTCCGCGGCGATGTTCGTGGGGATCGCGGTGTGGGATCTTGGATCGGCCTGGCACAGCGGCGTGCATCCGTTCCTGCTATTTGTTTTCGCGGCGTGGAACGGCTATAGCTCCTTCACAGGACTGCGCGCGGTGCTCAGCGGCCGGGGCGACCACGGGGCTTTCGGGCCTCCGCCCCAAGGTAATGAGCATCTGTAGGCCAACTGGCGGTACAATCGAACCAGGCTTGGGCGCCGCGGGGTGGTATGGATCACTTTTCTTACCAAGATGGCAACCTGTATTGCGAGGCCGTGACCGTTGCCGCCATCGCCCAGCAGGTGGGGACGCCGTGCTACGTGTATTCGCGGGCGACGCTTACCGATCACTATGCCCGCTTCGCCAAGGCGTTCGCTGCGCTGGATCCCCTGATCTGTTACTCGATCAAGAGCAGCGCCAACCTGGCGGTGTGCCGGGCCCTCGCCGAATGCGGGGCCGGCATGGACCTCGTCAGCGGCGGCGAGCTGCACCGCGCACGGTTGGCGGGCGTCGATCCGAAGCGCTGCGTCTATGCCGGTGTCGGCAAGACCGATGCCGAGATCAGCCTGGCCCTGGAGGCCGAGGTGGGATGGTTCAACATCGAGTCCGAGGGGGAGTTTGAGAATATCAGCCGCATCGCTGCGCGGATGAATCGCCGCTGCCAGGCCGCGCTGCGCGTCAACCCCGACGTCGATCCGCAGACGCATCGCTACACGACGACCGGCAAGAAGGAAACGAAGTTCGGCGTTGACCTCGACCGGGCCAGGGCATTCTTCGACACCTATGGCGGCGACCGGCATTGTGCGCTGACCGGGATTCACCTGCACATCGGCTCCCCCGTGTATTCCGCCAAGCCATACGTCCAGAGCACCACGAAAGTGCTTCGGCTCATCGATGAACTGGCGGCGCGAGGCTACAGGATTGACATGCTGGATCTCGGCGGCGGGTTTGGCGCGGACTACGTAACCGACCAGGCGCCCCTGGCTAGCGAATACGCCCGGGAGCTTGTCCCTCTCCTGGCCGACCGCGTCAAGGATGGCCTGAAAATCATCCTCGAGCCGGGGCGGACGATTACCGCCAACGCCGGCGTGCTGCTTCTTCGGGTGTTGTATGTCAAGAAATCGGGGACCAAGACCTTTGCGATCTGTGACGGCGGCATGAACGTGCTCATCCGGCCGTCGCACTACGGTGCATTCCATTTCATCTGGCCGTGTCGCGTCGCGCGTGAGCATGTGCCCCGCCAGCGACGGCAGCAGATGGACCTTCCCGGCCTGGCGCCGGTTGACGTGGTCGGACCGATCTGCGAAACGGGCGACTTTCTCGCTATCGATCGCCTGCTGCCGCCGGTCAATCGAGGCGATCTGCTGGCGGTGTTTTCCAGCGGCGCCTATGGAATGGTGATGGCCAGCCGGTACAACTCAATGCCGCTACCCGCCGAGGTGATGGTGACCGGCGACACCGCCATGCTGGTGCGCCGCCGCGAAAGCTATGATGACCTCACCGCCCACGAACAGGAACCCGAGGTCGTGCTGAATATCAAGCGGTCGAATCCTAAGCCCGGCCCATAAGTTGATTCAGGGAGTGCTGACTTGGTCAGGAAAGAAGAGGATGGTTCCTGGGTGGTTCTGCAGGAGACGATCGCCTGTCATCATGACGAGGTGTTCACCTGCTTGACCACCGCGGAAGGGCTCAGCCGGTGGTTCCCGGTCGCGGCGAGGGTCGAGCTGCGCAAGGGAGGCCAGATCGTCTTGAGTTGGAACCGGGATTTCACACGGACGACGACCGTGGCGATCCTCGAGTACGACGCGGGTGGGAAAATCGTCTGGGACTGGCAGGCGGCCCACAGCGAAATGCACGCGCCGGTCTACTGGTCCGTCCAACCTGACCGGGAGCAGGGAAGTCAGATTGAGTTGCGACAGGGACCGTTCAGGTCCGATGCTGAATCGCTCATGGTCCTGGCCCAAGAGGCGGTAAGCTGGCGGTGGCATCTGTGCAACCTCCGCTGCGTGCTCGAGGTCGCCCACGATATGCGCGCGGTGAGACCGCTGTAGAAAGGAAGCAAAGGGTGATGCGTGGTAGAACCAGAAGCCGGACCTGACGAGCTCCGACATGTCGGGGCGAGGAAGGCCCGGGTATTCCCTCACACCTTCCAGTATCCTCCGGCCTCTGCACCTCGGCCGCGCAGACCTAGGAGCCCCCTCACCGTGGATCAAACACTCGCCGCTCTCGTCCCACACCTGATCTT
>JADFIM010000040.1 GCA_022566725.1 Planctomycetota bacterium | reverse complement strand
TTATCGATCGTTATGCGCGCAAACTGCGCGGCCGATGGTCGCTCGTTGAACACAAGACCGAGCACGGATATGACTGTATCTTTCTGGATCGCAAGTCCGAGCCGGGCAAGGCGCTCTGCTCGATCTATGGCGCCCGGCCGGCGCAATGTCGCACGTGGCCGTTCTGGCCGGAAAACCTCACGACTGCGCAGGCGTGGGAAGAGGCCAAACGCCAAACGCCCTGCCCGGGGATGGACAATGGTCAGCGCGTGCCGGTTACGCAGATCCGAATTATGCGCAACGCAACGCCGGGATGAGGGTGAGCGTCGCCCGCTGGTGATCTCCCCGGTGACGCAAACGGTCTCACGTGGTGCGACGAACGAGGTCTACTACCGGCATGATCCGCTGACGCCCACGGGCTCGAGCCCGTGGGCTTCTGTGTGTGCTGCAGAGTCGACGTACGATTTGGAGGCATGTGGTCGTTTGCCAACATCGCTGACGCCCTTGAGGCACAACTGGCCGCGGAAGCGCAGCGGCTGGACGAAGAGCAATCGGTGTACGGCGTGGATGCGCTGGATGAATTGCGCCTCCATCCCATCCTGGCCGACGCCTTGAGCAAAGCGGGCTACGGCGTCTTTGCAGAGCAGCACTACCCGGCCGAACGCCGCAAGCGCCGCCGAAGCGAAGGCGAACGATGTGATTTCGTGCTGACGCCCCACGGCTTGCCGCTTCGCGAGCCGGACGCCGAGGCGACGCTATTCGATCGTGACGATGCCATCGCTCTCGACCAGGCGTTCTGGCTCGAGGTCAAGGTCGTTGCCCAGTTCACGACCAATGGCCCGAATCGCAACTACTCGTCCCAACTGCTGGGGGCGGTCCAGAGCGACGTCGGCAAGCTGAGCCGGGAAGCGGGAATCATCCACTGCGGCGTATTGGTCGTGCTGTTCACCCAGGACAAGCGTATCGCGGAGCATGATCTGGCCGCTTGGCTGGCCCGCTGCCTCGAACGAGGATTGCCCATCGGCTCGCCGAGCACGCGCGAGTTCGTAATCACCGACCGTCTCGGCAACGGGGTGTGTGTCATCGCCCTGTACCCTGTGCACCACCGGTAGCTGCTTCGAAGATAATCGCCAAGGGAGGAACGACCAACTGCCGGGCATTCACTTCATACTCCCCTGCTGGATCACACGAAGGATGATGCGGGCGGCTTCCTCGGCGGGGTTGTGATTGGCGAATCGCAGGCACACCCGATGCAGCTCCTCACTCTGAACGGCCGCGTTCTTTGAATCCAGCAGATACCGCGTCGCCTGCTTCACGATGGGCATGGGTCCACCGGCGTAAGGAACGAACTCCGGCACGATTTCCCGCTCGGCGATGATGTTCGGCAGCAGCCGATACGAAGTGCGGAGCATCAGTTTCGCCCCCAGCCATGACAGCCAGCCGGTCTTGTACACGCCGATCATCGGCTTGCGCTGCAGCGCGATGTCGAGCGTAATCGTCCCGGAGACCGCCAGGGCGAGATCGCACCACGCGATCACCGCGTCGGCGAACCCGGTGATCATGTGCAGTCCGGTGGGGAACACCTTCACCTTCCTGCGAATGATCCTCGCCATCCGGGGGTCGGTCGCCACGATCACTCCGCGCATGCCTGCGTGGCGGTCCTGCAACTCGTTATAGACGTCGGTGAGCAATCGCACGTTCGCCCGGACCTCGTGGCTGCGCGAGCCGGGGAAGATCGCCACCCGAGGAGCTCCTTGGGGCAACCCGTGCATGCGCTCGCGCAGATCCTCGAGCTTGAGGGTACGGTTGATCGAGGGATGCCCGATAAACTTGGCGGGCACCCGTCGTTCGGTAAACCACTGCTCCTCGAAGGGCATTAGACACAGAACCACGCTGGTGAGTCTGCGAAGCTTGGCGATTCGCCAGCGTCCCCACGCCCACATCTGCGGAGCCACCAGATGGATGATCCTGGCCCCGGCGGATCGCATCGCCTTGCTGATAGGGAAGTTGGCTGCAGGCGAATCAACCGGCACATGCGCCACCACCCGATGCTCTGACGCCCAACGCTTGATTCGTTTGACGTGCTTCCGCAGGATGAACGATCGGTTCAGGGCCTCCAGTCCCATCGCGCTGCTTTGGACGGTCCGTTCGATAAGCATCGCACCGGCCTGCTGCATCCGGGGCCCGCCCGAGGCGAAGATTCGTATTCCCGGCTCCCGCCTCAGCAGCTCGCGAATCACAGGGGCCGCATGTGCGTCACCGCTCGTCTCGAACGCGGTGAACAGGATCGTCGGCTTTTCGTGCGCGCGTCGGGACGACGTGCTTGCAGCGCCGGTCGAGTCCTGATCTTTTTGGCGTCGCCCGGAATGCTTCATCATCTGTCTCGCAGGCTGGTGGAAGGTCCGCGCGTCGCAGCCGGGCTCGCGAACAACGCATACGATACGCCCATGCCCGCACGCTTGCATCAACTGCTGCGCACACGGCTTGGGATGCTAGGGGGGGCGGCATTGATCACCATCCTGGCCGTCGGGCTGTTTGCGATCAGCCGGCTCGGATCACCGGCCGCCACACCCGCCCCGACGCTTCACCCCGCGCAGATCCAGCCGCCTCCACCCGTCCTGGGGTTTGCGATCAACGTCCACCATATCAGCGATCTATCGCTATACCTTGGAGCGATCGACGAGATCGCCGAGCACGGCGCCAACGCACTGCTGGTCGTCACCCCGATGTACCAACAACGGATCGATTCGACTCAGATCCAGTTGCTCCCGGACAAGTGTCCTACGGACGACCAGCTCATTGCTCTTCTCACCCATGCGCGCAGCCGGGGGCTCTACACCTCGCTTCTGCCGATCGTCCTGATTGAGTTCCCGCAGGACAAGGATTGGCGGGGCGTGATCCAGCCGGGTGATTGGGACGCGTGGTGGGAGAGCTACGATCGCTTTATCGACCGATTCCTCGGCATTGCCGTCGCCGCTGAGGTCGATCTGCTCTCGGTGGGCAGCGAGCTGAACTCCACCGAGGGCGACCTCGAACGATGGCGCCGCATCGTCGATGGCTGTCGCAGGCGATTCGAGGGCAAGCTCACCTACTCCGCGAATTGGGACCGCTACGACCAGGTCACCTTCTGGCCCCTTGTGGATGTCATCAGCGTCAGCGCGTACTTCGAGCTGGCCAAGGACGACCCGAATGCTTCCGTCAAGAAGCTCGCCAAAGCATGGGGGCGGCAGCGCGACCATTTGTTGCAGTTCGCCGGGCGGTATGACCGGCCGTGTCTGCTGATGGAGTTGGGCTACCCATCGCTGCCCTGGGCGGCGGCCCATCCCTGGAACTATGTGGCGGGCGTCGGAGTAACCGCGGACCATGACGCCCAGGCCCGCTGTTATCGCGGGTTCTTCAAGGCGTGGAGCGACGTCTTCGCGCAGCCCGACAGCGGCGCCCTGGGGTTGTACTGCTACCTCTGGGACCCCTACGCCCAAGGCCAAGCTACCGATACCGGCTACGGGGTCCGGGGCAAGCCGGCATTGCGGATCATCACCTCCGGCTTCAGGCGAATCTATCAGTCGGTGACGGAAAACTCGGATTAGAGCGCCTTGCGTGTCGCCCTGGGCATCCGCCTGTACGATGTGCACCCGCTTTGCAAACGCTTCCACTCCCAACCGACTGCCGGATGTGACTTTCCATGCTCAAGCGCAGCCACATGTGCGGTGAACTGAGGCCCGAACACGTCGGCCAGACCGTCACCCTGGCCGGCTGGGTCAACACCTATCGCGATCAGGGCAAAGGGCTGATCTTCATCGACCTTCGTGATCGTGAGGGGCTGGCGCAGGTGGTGTTCAACCTTCGGGACATTGACGAGTCCGCGGTCACCGAAGCGCGGTCGCTTCGGCGCGAAGACGTCGTCGCTGTGCAGGGTCTGGTGCGCACGCGCATCGGCGGCGCCAACCCGAAATTGCGCACCGGCGAGATCGAACTGCTTGCCCAGCAGCTTGAGGTCCTGAACAAGGCCGACACCCCGCCGATCCTCCCCGATGAGCACGAGGCCCAGAAGATCGCCGAGGAGAAGCGGCTGCAATATCGCTACATCGATCTGCGTCGTCCGAAGATGCAGCAGATCCTCCGTACGCGGTATGAGGTGACGCGAGTTGCACGACAATTCTTCGCGGAGAAGGGCTTCATCGAGATCGAAACGCCCTTCCTCATCAAGACCACACCGGAAGGCGCCCGCGACTTCATCGTTCCCTCGCGGCTGTACCCCGGCAAATGGTACGCGCTGCCTCAAAGCCCGCAGATCTTCAAGCAGATACTCATGGCTTCGGGTTTCGATCGCTACCTTCAGATCGTGCGTTGTTTTCGTGATGAGGACCCGCGCGCCGATCGTCAGGCTGAGTTCAGCCAGATCGACCTGGAAATGAGCTTCGTCGATCGCGACGACGTGATCAAGATGATGACGAGCTTCACGCAGCACCTTTGGAAGGAAATCCTGGGCGTGGACATCGGCGACATCCCCATCATGACCTATCACGATGCGATGGATCGTTACGGCATCGACCGGCCGGACCTCCGATTCGGCCTGGAGATAGAGGATGTTTCTACACTCGCTGCCAAGACGGACTTCCGTGTGTTCCAAGATGCGCTTGGCAAACCCAACGGCGTCGTCAAAGCGATGCGAGTGCCGGGCGGAGCATCAAAGCTGACGCGCAAGATGACCGACGGCTACTCCGAGTTCGTCAAGACGTTCCGAGCGGGAGGCGCGCCGACCGTCAAGCTCACCGAGAACGGCTTCGAGACCGGCGTCGCCAAGTTCGTCTCATCCATCGCAGATGAACTGAAACAGCGCCTGAACCTTGAGGTTGGCGATATCGTGTTCTTCACTGCTGATATGTGGTCGATTGCCGCCAAAGCGATGGGTGAGCTCCGCAACAAGATCGCGCGCGATCTGGATCTCATTAATGAATCGGCGTGGAAGTTTGTGTGGATTGTCGATACGCCGATGTTCGAGTACGACGAGGATCAACAGCGTTGGGTGGCGATGCACCATCCGTTTACATCCCCCATGCCCGATCAGTTGGACATGCTGGAGACTGATCCGGGCGCGTGTATCTCGACCGGCTACGACATCGTGTGCAACGGCTCTGAGATCGCGGGCGGGTCGATTCGTATCCATCAGCCGCCGATGCAGCAGAAGGTGTTCCGCCTTCTGGGGATCAGCGAGGAGGAAGCCGAGCAGAAGTTCGGATTCCTGTTGCGGGCACTGCGCTACGGGGCGCCGCCGATGGGCGGCATCGCGTTCGGGTTGGATCGACTGGTGATGTTGCTGGTTGGAACGAACAACATCCGTGATGTGATCGCCTTCCCCAAGACCCAAACCGGCCAGGACCTCATGACGGAAGCCCCCGGGCCGGCCGACGAAGCCCAGCTCCGCGAGCTGCACGTGAGGGTTGACGTCCGCAGCAGCAAGCCCGAGCATTGAAGAGCGGCCCGGCACCGGAGAAACAGCCATGACGATCGACGTGACAAGTTCCGCCTTTGAACATGAAGGCTCGATCCCTTCGAAGTACACGTGCGACGGCGAAGATGTCTCTCCGCCGTTGACGTGGTCCACCGGCCCGCAGCGCACCAGCAGCTACGCGCTGATCATGGACGACCCCGATGCCCCCGGACAAACTTGGGTGCATTGGGTGGCGTGGAACATCCCCGGCACCAGCCTGCCCGAAGCCGTCAAACCCGATGCGACCGACATCGCCCAAGGCATGAACTCCTGGCCGAGGACCGGCTATGGCGGGCCGTGTCCGCCTTCGGGCACCCATCGGTATTTCTTCAAGGTCTATGCCCTGGACACCCGACTCGATCTCCCGGCCAAGACAACCAAGCAGGCTCTATTGGACGCAATGGACGGCCACATCCTCGCCCAAGGCGAGCTGATGGGCACCTACGCGCGGAGCCGATAGAGGGCTCGCCAGCGCGGCGCCGCCCTCTCGTCGTTGACAAAGGGCATCACAAGCCCACCTTCACGGCTGGGTCACCATCGTGTCGATGATGAAGTCCGAAAGGTGCATCGCTTCCTCGGCGAACTGCTTGAAGTAACGGCTGACGCCGTCAAACATCTTGTCGAAGGCCTCGCGATCGCCGGCGGCGATCGTACGGTTGAGCGCTTCGGCCGCTTCGAGGAAGCACCGGCGGACCTCACCGCCGTAGGGATTGGTCATCTCGATCTCGGCATACAAACTCGGGTTCTGCGCGAAAAGGCGCCCGACGAACGCCAATTCAAGGCGATAGATCGGGCTCGTGTAGCGCAGGCTGTCCTCGACGGAGGCACCAGTGCGGCGCAGCGCTTCGCCCATCACGAGCGTCGAGAAGTGGACGAGCACCTGAATGACGGCCATCATCCGGTCGTGAGTTGCGGGATCGGTTTCGATGAGTTCGAGCCCCATTTGCTGAAGCTCTTGGCGCAGCCAGGCCGTTCGGGGCCCCGGTTTGACCGGACAGACGATCACCTTTTGGCGGCGCAGCGAGTGAATGGTCGGTCCAAACATCGGGTGCAGGCCGATCGCCTCGCCCCGGCAGCGTTGAGCCATCGCCTCGCAGGTGCTCTGTTTGAGGCTGTTGATGTCACACAACAGCGCCTCAGGCCGCATGTGCGGGCCAATCTCGTGAACCACGGACGGCGCCACCTCCATGGGCACGGCCACGATCACAATCTCCGCCTCCCGCACGGCTTGGGCCCGGTCCCTGCCGTCGTCAAGCTCAAGCACGTCGACATGGTGGCCACGGGCGGCCAGTTCCCCCCCCAGCAGCCGACCCATCCCGCCGTGCCCGCCCACAATCAGGAATCGCGTCGCCATTTCGGCCGCCACCGCCACCGCCGCCTGGCGAGACACCTGCTCTTGGATCTCGTGCGAGCTTTGGACCAGGGCTTGCATGAGCTGATGGGCAAGCTGCGGCGACAGGCCGACCTCCAGCGCTACCGCATTCGCTCGCTCATAGACCCCCCGCTCGCGGTCGCGATCAAACAGCGGCCGGCCACCAGCCGTCCTCGCTTTCGCGGTCGCAATGCGATGCACGACCTCGTTTCGCCTCGCCGCCGTTGCCAGCACACGCCGGTCGAGCTCATCCAGCTCCGTACGCAAGCGGGTCAGTTCATCACGTTGCTCGGCCACGGATGTTGCCCTTTCCTCAGAGGCGTCCTCGTCGGATCGTCCACAGCGTGGGGCTCTGTATAGTTATTCCCGCGCCCCAAATCGACATCCCTGCCCGGCGGCTGCTAATCTGCCAGTGATGTGCGGCATAGGCGCGATCCTGCGAACCGACGGGAAGCCGATTCCCGAGGTCTGGCTGAATGCGATCGATGCGCGTATCGCCTATCGCGGGCCTGACGGTCACGGCCGGTTCCGCGACCAGACGAAGATCGATACGCCAGATGGCAGTCGCACTCTTGAAGTCGCTCTGATCCACCGCCGCCTTTCCATTATCGACCACGAAGACGGCGCTCAGCCGATGATGAGCAAGCGCGGCCGAGATCGCGGCGAAGGTCTGGTCGCCGTCGTATTCAACGGCTGCATCTACAACCATCGCGAGTTGCGAGCAAGACTTGAATCAGCAGGCCGTCGCTTCGTCACCGACCACAGCGACACCGAGGTGTTGATCCACGGCCATCGCGAGTGGGGCGACCGCCTGCAGGACCACCTCGAAGGCATGTACGCCTATGTCATCTGGGATCGCAAGGCGGCGTCGTTGACGCTCGGTCGTGACTTCTTCGGCGAGAAGCCGCTTTACTACCGCATCAGCAGCGATGAGGACGGCCTGCGGCTGATCGTGGTCAGTAGTGACGCTGACGCGACCGGCTCAATCCCACCGAACACGACCGCAGCACCAGACACGGATCTGAGAGGCTGGGTCGCCCGCTATCTTCAATTGGGCTATGGGTGGAAGGGCCGAACGATCGCTCGCGACGGCACCACGGTGGACAATGTCGAACCGTCAGGCCGCAATCAGGGCTACGGGTCGACAGCGCCCGGCTGGCATCCACCGAAGCCCTCGTCGTGGCGAGCCGACCCGGTGGAGCCGAACCACATCGAGCATCTGATCGAGCAAGCGGTCGCTCGCCGGCTCGAAGCGGACGTACCGCTGGGCTGCTTTCTCAGCGGCGGCGTGGATTCATCGCTTATCGCCTACTTCGCCAAGAAGCACAAACCGGACCTGAGCACGTTCTGCGTGAAGATGCCCGACCCGCGATACGACGAATCAGCGTACGCCCAGCGCGTTGCAGCGCATCTCGGAACGGATCACACCACGCTGCACGTCTCGATCAACCCGGCCCAGGACCTCGTGAAGCTGATCGACATCCTCGGCCAGCCATTCGGCGACAGCTCCATCCTGCCGACCTATTGGGTCGCCAAGGCAGCCCGCGAGCATGTGAAGGTGGCGCTGTCGGGAGACGGCGGCGACGAGTTGTTCGTCGGCTACGAGCGATATCTGATCGCGAATCTTCTCGCTACCCACCATCGGCTGCTCGCGAGGATTCCGCGGGGGCTGTTTCGGCGGGCGCATCCCAAGAGCCGGCTGCACAAGCTCGGCCGGCTCGGCGCAATGGCCCGCGAATTCCCAAGCATCGGCCTGCTTGCGACCGAGTCGATTCTCACCCAACCGCAGATCGGCGCCCTGCTTGGCGAGTCGCTCGACGAACCGCCGCGATGCGACGCCCCCCCGGATGGAGTGGACGCTTTGGCGGCGTTACGAGCCATCGATCTGCACGCGTATCTGCCTGATGACCTGCTGCGCAAAGTGGACGCCGCATCCATGGCCGTGGCTCTGGAAGTGCGATGCCCTTATCTCGATCGTGATCTGGCCGCCGCCCTGCTCGCGGCCCCCATCGAGCAACTCATGCGCCGGGGGCGACGCAAGGGCCTGCTCCGCCTCATTGCCCGCAAGTACCTTCCTTCCGAGACGGTCGATCGACCGAAGATGGGCTTCGCCATTCCTCTGGGGCATTGGTTTCGGACCGACTTCGGCGGGATGAGGACGCTGCTGCTCGATCATCTGCGCTCACTCGAGCCGCTGGGGCCGATTCAAGTGGACCGCCGGGTCGTCCGGCGATTCATCGACGAACACCTCTCCGGCGAGCGTGACCACAGCCATCGGCTCTTTGCGCTGCTGACGCTGGCAATGTGGGCCAAGTCGATGTGAGCGTGCAATGCCCGCCCGATGCCGGTAGGCTGTGGGCGTATGAACAGGCGAACCCTCCTGCCGCTGCTGATCCTCCTGGGGCTGGTGGCCGGCGCCATGTTCGGCCAATGGTTCCTCTTCGACAGCACCACGGGCGAGGGCGTATCCGCCGAGCATTGGACCAAGGTCGCCGGCGACATCACGCTCATTCGGCCGTTGAAGCTGATGATCATCCCGATCGTGCTCGTCAGCGTCGTGGTGGGGGTCACGTCGATCGGCGATCCGGCCAAACTGGGGATAGTCGGCGGCTCCACCGTGCTGTACTACGTCGTGACCATGCTCATCGCGGTCACCATCGGCACTACGTTGGTCTCGATCGTTCAGCCGGGTGAGATTGACGACGCGGACCGCGCGCAACTTACGCAGGAGGCTCCCGAGCACTACACCGAATCGGATGTCGCCTCCACCATCGAGCGCGCGCAGCAGGAGAAGGCGACGAATCTCCCCCGGGCATTCCTCCAGGTGCTCCGCCAGATGATTCCCGAGAACCTCTTTGGCGAAATGGCCGGCGGGCGCACGCTGGGGGTGATTTTCTTCGCGCTGCTGCTGGGGCTGGCCCTGGCCGCAGGCGGGGAGGCTACGGTGCCAGCCATCCGGGTCTTTGAAGCGCTGTTCGATGCCATTATGCGCCTCGTTCAGTGGATCATCTGGCTCACACCCATCGGCGTGTTCTTCCTGGTGGCGTGGACCGTCGGCCGTATCGGCTTCGCGAACCTTGTCGGCCCGCTGAGCAAATACATCGCCGTGGTCCTCTGCGGCCTGGCGATCCACGGTCTTATCGTGCTGCCAATCATTCTGCTGTTGTTCACACGGCGCAATCCCTTCCGATTCATGTTCCAGATGCGTCGCGCGCTGATGACCGCGTTCGGCACCGACTCCAGCTCCGCAACGCTACCGGTGACCATCGAGAGCGCCGAGACAGAAGGGGGATGCTCCAAGCGGGCCGCCAACTTCGTCCTGCCTCTGGGGTCCACGGTCAACATGGACGGGACAGCGTTGTATGAAGCGGTGGCGGTCGTGTTTCTCTTCCAGCTCTACGGGATAGACCTGAGCTTCCCACAGCTCCTGGTGGTGGTCATCACCGCGACGCTGGCCGCGATCGGGGCGGCGGGTATCCCGTCGGCCGGGTTGGTCATGATGGTCATTGTCATCAACGCCGTGAACACCAGCCTGCTCGGAACTGGAAAGGAGCTTCCCCTGGAAGCGATCGGGGTGATCATCGGGGTTGATCGCATCGTGGACATGTGCCGCACGACGGTGAACGTGTGGGGTGATGCGGTGGGCGCGAAGATCATTACCAGGATCGCCCCCGATCCTCCCGAGGAGTACGCTCGGCCGGCGGCGTAGAGGGTCTCTCGGTCGCCCGCTTACTCGATGCTCTGGCCCGCCAGCCAGCGCTCGGCGTCCAGTGCCGCCTGGCATCCCATTCCAGCCGCAGTCACCGCCTGTCGATAGACCGCATCGGCCACATCGCCGGCGGCAAACACACCCTCGATACTGGTGAACATCTGAGGAGGGGCAGTGAGCTTGACGTAGCCCCCGTCGTCAAGGTCGAGTCCGCATCCTTGCAGGAACTTCGTGGCTGGAGTGTGACCGATCGCAAGGAACAGGCCGCCACATGCGAAGTCGCGCTCCTGCCCCGAGTTTACATCCTGAAACCGAACGCCGGTGATGTGGTCGTTGCCGAGCACATCGGTGATGACGGTGTTCCAAATCACCTCGCACTTGGGGTTGCCCAGCACGCGCTCCTGCATGATCTTGCTGGCGCGGAGCTCATCCCGGCGGTGGACGATGAAGACCTTCGAGGCAAACTTGGCGAGATAGGAGGCCTCCTCCATCGCGCTGTCGCCGCCGCCGATGACGACAACCCTCTTGTCGCGGAAGATCGGCAAGGCGCCGTCGCAAACGGCGCAGGCGCTGACGCCGCCGCCGCTGCGAGCCAGCCGCTGCTCGCTTTCCAGCCCGAGCCAGTTGGCCGTGGCCCCCGTAGCGACGATGACGGCGTGGGCGCGCGACGTACCTTTCTCGCCGCCGGCGTTGACAGTCTTGAGCACGAACGGCCGTTGCTGAAACTCGCACTCAACCACGTCGCGGTCCTCAACTCGCGTGTCGAACCGCAGAGCCTGTTTCTTGAAGTCCTGCATCATCTGCGGGCCGAGCACACCCTCGGGGTAACCGGGATAGTTCTCCACATCCGTGGTGAGCATGAGCTGGCCGCCGGGCAGGACGTAGCCGCCGGTCTGCTGCGGCACACCCTCCAAGAGCAGCGGATCGAGGTTGGCGCGAGCCGCGTACAGCGCTGCGGTCCAACCAGCGGGGCCGCTACCGATGATGACAAGCTTCTGGACTTTCGACATTGGTGCAGGAGAAATCAACCGGTGTGGGAAGGGTGCTTCGGCCGCTGGGTTTCGTCAGTCAATCACGCCCTGCTTGCGGGACAGTACCGTGGTCGGAGGCCAGAGCACCAGATCACCCACCGCCCCATCATCGCTGTGCTCGGCAGCGAGATTGTCTTCGTGGTCCTGACCGAGGCCGTATACCACGCACTCGCCGGCGTCAATCCACAGACGGCCGGCGAGTGTATCGACTGAGTGACGCCCTTGCAGCAGCCGATACCGCAGCGGTCCATACTGCTCGTCGTAGGGATCGATGTCGGAGATAAGCTTTCGAACAAACTGGCCGTAGAGCTTCTCGGTTTGATCCGGGTACACGCCGAACGTTCTCTTGTATGCGCAGAGACCCGCGGCAATCGCGGATCCGTTCACCGCTGCAGCCAACTGATTGCGGACGGTAAAGACCTCCTGAATGTTCTGCATGGAGTAGATCACTGCCGCGTAGCGAACAGGATTGGTGCGCACGAATTGCGTGTTGATATCAAGAATCGGGTCATATTCCTGGACCTGCCAGCGCCGCCACCAATCGTCATAGATCAGCGTGAGCCGCTCCTTGGAGGCTTCTAGGCTGCCATGAACCTCGGCGATCATGGACCATCGCTTGGCGGCCCCGAACTGGGTCAGCGGAGCGTCCGCCGCCTGGATCCAAGCGAATGCTCTGGCGAACTGCTCCGGATCAGCCTGCTCGCGATGGTCGAAGACCTCCTCCAGCAGCGCCTCGGAAATGATCTTGTCCCCCTCGGGGATCTGCAGGCGCTTGCGACCCACTCGCAGGTCGGGAATATCGAACCAGGACAGCTCGAAGTACTGATCCGCCTCGATTGAATCCTGATAGGTGTAGAAGACGTCACGGAGATTTGCCAGGGCGCGGATGAGCAGTTGCATGCTGTGCATCTTTTCCCCAAGAAACTGCCGATCGCAAAGTTGACGCAGCACCCAGTTGTGAGCGGTGGCAAGATCGAGAGCCGGCTGAATCTGCCCGGCTTCCAGGCGTCGATACATCTCAGCCGTGGCGTAAGCGGCGATGGTGTCCATCGCACGGAGGTAGGGGAACTCGTTTTGCCGCAGGCTCCCGCCGACGCCGATCGCCGCAATGAGATCCGCCTGGCGATATGCCGCCGACACTTCGCCGGCGCCGTAGGGCAGGCCGATGATGTTGCGGGTCTTGCACTTCTGGATCGCCTCGGCCATATGACCGCTGGACTCGGCCCAATCGCTGACGGCATCCCATTCGCGCATTTTGGGATGGATGGTGCTCAGGTTGAACTCGTCACCGACCTCCAACGGAGGCGGGTCAAGCTCCAGATACGCATCGAAGAGCACCCGAAAGCTCTTGCTCTCCTCGGTCCCCTGGACGGTGTCATCGCCGTTGAGCTTCTTCAGGACCTCTTCGTGCTGGGCGCCGGCCGCGGGCCCAAGAAGCGCGCACAGCAGTGCGGTCAACACTGCGAGGGCCTTGAATCCAACACGCTGCATTTGATCCTTCCTTCTCGTCCGCACGGATTTGCTCCAAGGATCGTCATTCTAGCACAAAGCGGAGCCATCGGTCATCGGGCAGCCGGCCACCTTCGCCTAAGCAGACCCTGATCGTTGTCGATATCATCCCACGATTCCGGCGTGATCGCACTAGGCCAGCCCATCAGGAGAACGCTCTGGATGATCGTCGGCGTCCCAACAGAAGTAAAGCTGGATGAATACCGCGTGGGCCTGCGGCTGGTCGGGGTCGAACTCTTGGCGCGCGGGGGTCATACCGTCCTCATCCAATCAGGCGCCGGTGTCGGGGCTGGTTTCACGGACGATGAGTACGACGCGGCCGGGGCCGAGATTGTTCCTTCCGCCGACGACATCTGGTCCCGGGGCGAATTGATCGTCAAGGTCAAGGAGCCGCAGCCCCAAGAGATCGCCATGATCCAGCCGGGCCAGGCGATCTTCACCTACTTCCATTTCGCTTCGGACAAGGATTTGACAGTCGCGTGTCTGCAAAGTGAATGCATCGCGCTCACTTACGAAACGCTCACCGACAGCCACGGCCGGCTGCCTTTACTGACGCCGATGAGCGAGATCGCCGGCAAACTGTCCATCCAGGAAGGCGCGGACTATCTGGAGAATCCGCACGGCGGGCGGGGGGTGTTGCTGGGTGGTGTGCCGGGGGTTGAGCCCGGCCACGTCCTGATTCTCGGGGCCGGGGTGGTCGGGTCCTGGGCGGCACGCATCGCGGCCGGCATGGGCGCCGATGTCGTGGTGCTCGACATCAACGTTGATCGGCTGCGCGAACTTGAGGAGTCGATGCCGGCCAACGTCAACACCGTCTATTCCGATCCCCACTCGATCCGCGAGCATCTGCCTTGGGCCGATCTCATTGTCGGCGCGGTGTTGATCGCCGGCGCGAAGTCGCCCCATCTGATCTCGCGCGATGATCTGGCGCGCATGAAACCCGGCTCGGTGATCGTGGACGTCGCGGTGGATCAGGGCGGCTGCGTGGAGACCACCCGCATGACCACCCACAGCGATCCGGTCTATACGGTGGACGGCGTGCTGCACTATTGCGTGGGCAACATGCCCGGAGCCGTCGCCCGCACCGCGACCCTTGGCCTCACCAACGCCACCCTGCCCTGGATCCTCAAGCTCGCCGAGCACGGGCCGGACCGATTGGCCCAGATCGACCCCACCTTCGCCACCGCCGTCAACATGACCCGCGGGATGTTGACCAACCAACCCGTCGCCGATGCCCACAGCCTGGAGTTCGAACCGCTTGCGGTGTAGGCCACGGCTTTCCAGTCCCGCCTGCTAGATTACTCCTGCGCCTCTTCCAGGACCTTGTGCAACAGCGAGACAAGCGCCGGCAGGTCGATGCGAATCGTGGCCCAGATAACTTCCACCTTCCTACGCGGCACGGATCGCGTCCCTGAGGATGTCGTCTCGCAACTCCTCCTGCAATGCCTCGGGCATGACCAGATCGACGCGCGGCACGCCGAGGACCTCTTGCAGATACTGCTGCACCCGGATGAAATGGAACAGGCCGATCGGCCGGTCGAACTCGACTAGGAAGTCAACATCGCTGCGATCGGTCGCTTCGTCGCGGGCCAGAGACCCGAACAGCGACAACGACCTGACGCCCATGCGCCGCAGCTCGGCACGGTTGGCGGCGAGCTTGTCCATGACCTCCTGCCTGCGCATCGTCTGACTCCTGATTGGATCCCGCCTCATCATACCGCCTCCGTCGTCTCCTCGACGATGCGGATTTCGTCGCCCGTCAGGCCGTAGAGGTTGTAAACGAGTTGGTCGATCTGGCGCTCGGTGCCGGTCGTTTCTCGGTCGGCGGTGATCCGCTGGACAGTGCGCCAGCTTGGGCGGCATCGCTACGCCCAACCACGTACAATGCGCAGGATGAGTGAGGCTATGAGCGACGAGTCGCTGATTACCGCGCGCATTGACGGGAGCCTGGCGGCGATTCGTGCGCTGCGCGATCAGGTTGATCGAATCTGCGACATCGCGGACGTCGTTGCCGAGCGCCTGCAAGGCGGCGGGACGCT
>JADFIM010000039.1 GCA_022566725.1 Planctomycetota bacterium | reverse complement strand
CGCCAGAGCCGCCCCGAAACGTCCCCGCACGGAATCATGCATGCGCGATCCTTCGCAATTCTGTCCAACCCGCCTGCCGCTTATGATTAGCGCACGGCGCGCGGTTGACCGGCCGAGGGTCGACGTGCCCGGTGGCATGAGCATCAGTATACCGATCCGGGGCCGCGGCACCCTCGGCATCCTCGACCTGCTGACCCGCCGCGGCGGGTGGGCCAACTGGGGGCCGTGCGCGTGAGCGCTGCGGTCTAAGCGGTCTGACCAGCACGTTCACCTCTTTTCCTTGACCGGCCGCACAGTCGTTGGTGTAATGGGCCGTCGGGCAGACGCAGCCACGCGTCTGGCGGCACGGAAAGGCGATTGCAGCTTTGCGCAACCAGTGGATGCCCGAGCAGTGATATGAGCAGGGACCTCGATACTCTATCGACGGAAGCTCGGTACACGCGCGCTGCGAGCCTCGCGGACGTACAAGCCGCTGGCTGTAAGGTTATCCATGTCGAGGGGCACACCATCGCGCTGTTCAGTTACGGCGATAAGGTTTATGCCGTGGACAATCGCTGTCCACACATGGGCTTCCCGCTCGACCGGGGAAGCGTGAAAGACTGCATCCTCACTTGTCATTGGCACCACGCACGCTTCGATCTGGCGAGTGGGGGGACCTTCGACCCCTGGGCCGACGATGTACGCGTTTTCCCCGTTGAGATTCGCGATGGTGAGGTATGGGTGGACGTCACACTGCACGTTGATCCGCGCGCCCATCACTCGAAGCGCGTGCGTGATGGATTGGAGCGCAATATTCCTCTCGTCATTGCGAAGGCCGTGATCCTGCTGCTTGACCAGGGTGAAGATCCGGTCGGGCCGTTTCGGACGGGACTTGAGTTCGGGACACGGCACCGCCAGCACGGTTGGGGGCAGGGTCTGACGATCCTCACGTGCATGATGAACTTGCTGCCGCGATTGGACTCCGAGGACCGCCCGCGCGCCCTGTATCAGGGTCTCTCGGCGGTCGCGTTCGAGTGCGAGAATCTGCCTCCTCATTTCGGACTACAGCCGCTGCCAGACTCGTCCGCCGATGTCGCCACGTTGAAGCGCTGGTTCCGCCAATTTGTCGAAGTCCGGGACAATGATGGCGCCGAGCGCTGCCTGGTCTCAGCCGTCCGGTCCGGCGCCAATGATCGCCAAATGGCGGACATGCTCTTTTGTGCTGCGACCGACCACCGCTACATCCAGATCGGCCACGTGCTGGACTTCACCAACAAGGCGTTCGAAGCGCTTGATATTGCGGGATGGGAATGCGCGGAGCCGGTGCTTGCCAGCTTGGCGCACGCATTTGCCACCGCCGACCGGATGGAGGAATCCAACGCTTGGCGCCATCCAGTGGATCTGGTTTCAATTCTCGAGCGAGCCTTCCGCGAGCTACCGTCCGCCATCGAGACTGGGCGAAAGCGGCGCGGACATTGGGCAGGACGCGATCCGTTGCTCGAAGTCCTGTTGGGCGATGATCCCCAACCGATTGCAGATGCGTTGCTCGCTGCGCTGGGCGAAGGTGGTGCGGAACACGAATTGGCCGGCGTGGTGGCCTACGCGGCGGCACTTCGCATCGCGCGGTTCCATACAAGCAACGAGTTTGGCGATTGGGACACGGCATTGCACACATTCTCGTTTGCCAACGCCGTGCACCAGGGATTGCGGCGAGCGCCCTCTCCCGAGTTGATGCGCGGCGTCTTCGACGCGTCCATGAGTATCTATCTCGACCGCTTCCTCAATGTCCCCGCCGCACGCGTGCCTGAGCCGACAGGTGCTGTGGGCGATACGGATGCGCTGCTGGCGGAGCTCGCGGCCTTGCTTGACCAGCAGCAGAAAGTCAACGAAGCAGGTGAGCTGGTCGCCGCCTACCTGCACGGCGACGGTAGCCCGGACCGTCTATTGGCGGTGCTCGGCAAGCTGCTTCTCAGGGAGGACCGCGACTTTCACACGATCCAAACCGTCGAGGCCGCGTTCCGGCAATTCGATCTGCTGAGCGGGACACCCGCTGCAGCGCACGTGCTCCTCGCGGCAGCGCGGTATCTCGCAGCCCATGCGCCAACCGTGCGTGCACAGAGCCAGACGTATCGGATCGCTCAACGGCTCTATCGCAGTGAGCGGTTGTATGAGGAATCCTGAGACGTCTGTCGCTGCTAGCTGTGCTAGCGAATAGGGGGGTGAGTTTACCGATGCTGTGGGGTGGCGACCGGTCCCCTTGATCATCTGAACTGTGATGGCGTAGGTATTCCTCTAGCTTCTGAGACAATGCACATCCTTTCCGCCGTTTGTGGTTGCGAACGCAACGGCAGTCCGATAGTATTACCGCCCGTGGCTCCAATGACCAACCCTGCACACCACACGATCGAAGCGGCGGTGGCCGAGCCCCGAGATCGCCTGCCCTTGCCCGATACGGTCGCGCTCGGGAACATCCGTTGGTCGTATCTCCTCCCGATCGCGGTCGTGCACCTGCTGGCGCTGCTCGCGGTGATGCCCTGGCTGTTCTCCTGGACGGGGCTCATCGTGATGGTCGTGGGCGTGCACCTCTTCGGACAAGGCATCAACCTCTGCTACCACCGGCTGCTTGGGCATCGCAGCTTCACGGTGCCGCTGTGGTTCGAGCGCTTCCTCGTGATCGTCGCCTTGTGCTGCATGGAGGACACGCCCGTCAAGTGGGTCGCCACCCATCGCTTCCATCACAAGCACTCCGATGACCCCCACGATCCGCACAGCCCCCTGGTGGCCTTTCTCTGGGCCCACGTCGGGTGGCTGCTCTTCGAGAACCCGGCCGTCCATAGCGTCGACACGTACCGAAAGTACGCCAGCGACGTGCTCAAGGATCCGTTCTACCTGAAGCTCGAGAAATCCTATCTGTGGGTGTGGGTCTACGTCGCGCACGCCGCGCTGTACTTCCTGGCCGGAGCCGTCTGCGGAGCGCTGATGGGGGGAACTGTCCTGTCGGGGGTGCAGTTCGGTCTGAGCCTGCTGGTGTGGGGCGTGTTCGTGCGGACCGTCGTGGTGTGGCATATCACCTGGTCGGTCAACTCGGTGACGCACGTGTTCGGCTACACGAGCTACGAGACGGGCGAGAACAGCCGGAACAACTGGCTGGTAGCGCTGCTGGCGGTCGGCGAGGGGTGGCACAACAACCACCACCACGATCCGGCCAGCGCATCGGTCCAGCACCGCTGGTGGGAGATCGACATCACCTACTACCACATCCGGCTCCTCGAGTGCCTGGGCCTCGCCCGAGCCCTCGTGCCCCCGAAGCGCGTGCGGCATGCGGCACGAAAGCTCGAGCCCGCCGCGAGGGACGAGTAGATCCCGCCCGTCGGCTTGACGCAACGCGTTTCCGCCCCCGCAGAAACGCCGGTTTAGGGCTCCCCGGATCTCGGTACGGGGCGACGCGCGGCACCGCTGCAATCCCATCACAAAACAGCGTCAATCGGCCCGCAGCGCTCTAGCCTCACCCTTTACCGGCTCAAGCGCCTTGGCCAGATCGGGATGATGCTTCTGCAAAAGGGGCAGGATGCGCTCGCGCAACAGTCCGCCACCGGCGGAGTCGTTGCAGGCGCGCAACAGACGCGGCCAGAGTTGATCGACGAGTTCGGGCCGCTGTTCCAGTAGCGCCACGGCGGCTTGCAGCCTTCCAAGCTGAATGTCGAGGGTTCGAGTCCCTTCGCCCGCTTTGGTGAATTTCGGCCGGCTGACGACTGGCTGCACGCCGAGTTGCGCTGTCGATTCCAAGAAGACCATCCGACCGCCGAGCTGTCGTACCTCTGCGACGCTTCGCGATCGCCAGGTGGTTTGGTTTGCGCGGGCGCTCTAAGAGGAATCGGCGTCTGGCGGGTTGATTTTCTGAATCTGCATGCGGCATGCCTTCGTAATCGATGGAACTCCGATTGGTGAAGCGGCCTGCATCTGCCGATGTGATTATCAGGCATCGAGGGCTGGATTTGGTCCGATAGGATCGAGTCTTGTCGTGCCGATGAAGAGGGACGGTTGTTCAGGCACTCAGCCCGAGCGGAAAAGTTGCCCAGATATGCAAAGTGTCTCCTCGAAGAATCGAGTCCTCATCGCAGCGCGAGTGGGTGGCCTTGCACTGCTGCTCGCTGGGAACGCCCATGCAGACTTTACCTGGAATGGCAGCGGCATCAGCGATCTCTGGACGGAGGGGGCAAACTGGGTTGGAGGGATCGCTCCTCCGCTCGACGTGACCGGGCAGGGTCTGATTTTCGGCGCGACAGGCGCCGCCCAAGCTCCGGACGCCGCCGCTGATAATTACCTCGATGTCGGATCGATTGCATTCACCGGAGCCACCTTCTCCCTTACGCTCATTGGCACGGGCACTCTCTCGTTCAGCGACGGAGCGACGATCACCAATGACAGCTTTCTCATCCAGGCGATCAACATCGACCTGATCGGGAACGGTGCTTCTCTGGTTCTCGACGCTGCCGCCGGCGACCTCAATATCGGCGGAGCGATCGACCTTAGCGACACGGGCGGCGTTGAGCTGTCGGTGTTGGGTGCGAACGACGTTGTTCTCAACGGGATTATCAGCGGTTCCGGGGGCAGCTTGCTCAAGCAGGGCGCCGGCATGCTCACCCTTAGCCGTGCCAATACATACACCGGCGGTACCACGCTCGAGCTGGGCACGATCGTCCTCGGCCACAACCGCGCTTTGGGCACGGGCGATCTAAGCGTTACGGGCAATAGTGCCATTCAGTCGAGCGACAACAGCCGACGTATCGGAAACGACATCTCAATCGACAGTACGTTCACCCTCACGTTCTCCGGCGTGAATGACTTGACGCTCAACGGCGAGATCAGCGGCGACGGCGCACTGGCCGTCAATACTGCTGACGTCGGCGATACGCTCACGCTGCGAGGTGACAACACGTACACCGGCGGCACGACGTTGACACAGGGCACGATCGTTCTCGGCCACGACAATGCGCTCGGCACGGGTGATCTGACACTCGCTGGCGCCAACACCGCCATTCAATCGAACAACAATGCCCGGGACGTCGGCAACGACATCGTCAACGGCGGGAACCTGCTTACTGTCTCGGGCACCAATGATCTCACCCTCAGCGGCGTGATCAGCGGCTTGGGAGGATTGACCCTCGACAGCAGCGGCTCGCTGACCTTAGCGGGCGTCAACACGTACATCGGCGATACCGAAATCAACAGCGGCGAACTGATCCTCGAGGGGTCGGTCGCCGGCGTGATCAACGTCAATGACGGCGGTACCCTCAGCGGTGGCGGCTCTCTGGGCGGCAACCTTGCCAATCGGGACGGCGGCACCATCTCGCCCGGCGACGGCATCGGCACGCTCACCGTAGGCGGAAGATACGAACAACTGGCCGGCAGCACGCTTCTTGTCGAGCTGAGCGCCGACGATGGAAGCTCCGATCTGCTTGACATCACCGATGACGCGACGTTGCACAGCGGCAGTACGATTCAGACCTCGCTCATCGGCGACGGGTTCATCGTCACAGGTCAGACGTTTACGATTATCGAGGCAGACGGCGGCATTACGGACCTTGGTGCGGACATCACGACCGACTCGGCCACCGTCACCATTCAGTTGGCGCGGGATCAAGCGTTTACCAACGGCGATACCTCATACGCGATTGAGCTTCTTCGAGCAGCCAACGCCTACTCTGCCGCGGCCAACCCGGGCAACAGTTTCGCGATCGGCGAAGCCCTCGACAGCCTCATTTCCATCGCCAACAATGATCCGATGGGCACGGTTGGTGATCTGCTGGGTAAGCTCGATACATTCAACGCAGCGGATTACAACACGGCTGTCAGACAGCTCAGCCCCGAACCGTACAATGTGCTGACGGCGATGGCCGTGGACAACGCCCAAGCCTTCACCGCCCAGCAATCGACCTATCTTTCTGCCAAGCGAAGCGGAATCGAGGCTTGGACCGGGTACATTCAGGCGAACGGCCCACGTCCGGGCAGCCTGGCGCTGGCCGAGAACGATCCATGGATCCTCGCGGCCGCGATCGCGCAGGCCGACGCCGCCGACGCAGACCGGCTAGCGACCGCAAATGAGAATCGGTGGAGCAGCTACGCCAAGTTCCAATCTATCTTCAGTGACCAGGACACTTCCGCCAACCGAACAGGGTATGACGCAACGATGCTCGGCGGACAGGTCGGATTCGATTACAGCTTGACACCGAACTTCGCCGCCGGCCTCGCGCTAGGGTTCACTGCGACCAGCGCAGATCTGGACGGCGGGCTTGGGGAGATCGATGACGACACGGTTCGCGCCGGGCCTTATATGAGCTTCACCTGGGGCGACTGGTACGTTGATGGTTCGCTGACCTTCGGCTATCACTTCTACAACGGCCAGCGGAGCATCCCGTCGCTGCCTCAAACCGCCAGTAGCGACTATGCAGGCTACGACGTCACCGGGTACTTTGGAGGCGGATACCACATCGAGCTGGAACATGATCTGCGCCTAACGCCGATGGCTTCCGTGCAGTACAGCAGTTTCGAGTTCGAAGGCTTCACGGAAACGGGGGCAGGCGGCGCAAATCTGACCGTGGGCGATCGCCATGCCGAATCATTGCGGACCAGGTTAGGTATCAACCTGTCGTTCAAGATCGACGGGGCCAGCAAGATTCTTCCGTATCTGTACTTCGGCTGGGAACACGAGCTCTTCGACGATGACGATATCGAGGCCTCGTTCGCTGCTGGAGGCAATCCGTTCATCATCGACACCGGCGCGCGCGCAACCGACAGCATATTCTTCGGCGCGGGCCTGAGCGTGCTGGTTGATTACAATGTGTCCGCTTTCCTCCGCTTTGAGACGGCGACCGCCGCCGACGGAGATGTGGGTGGCATCGCAGCCGGCGTGAGCGTCGTCTTTTAGAGCACATTCGATTCACGGATAGCGAGCGATATATGGGCCGCGCGCGTCAGCAAGCGGTCTACCGTCCGCTTCCTCAGCGCATGAAAGCGGCACGGATGGGTGTAGTCACCGGTCCGTGCCGCGAGTGATCCACGGGTCTTCAGCGCGCCACGCGGTCTAGCGGCCATACTCCGTCAGTTCGGGCGCGAGCATTCGGTCGATCCGCGACTTCGATGCCCGGAGGTGGGCTTCGGAAGCAAAGTCGATCTTGCCGTTGGCCAGCACCTGCTCGATTTGGTCCGAGAGTGTCTGTAGCGAATGGGTCGCCATGGCATGCAGGTCAGGCGACAGCACCCGGCCAGGCTGGGTGCGGACCAGCGGTTCCATCAACCCGAGGTATTCGCGCTGCAGCGATCGGCGGATGTCGGAGATGTACGGATTGCGGTCCGTCCACTTGCTCTGCTCGTACCGTTTCACATTGATCGTGCCGCCCCAGCAGCCGTCCTGGATGCGCTGGATGTATTCGGCCACGGTGAACTTGTCCGCCGCGTCGGTCTTCAGCTCCGCGTCGTGGATCCGGCGCAGCGTGTTGGGGAGCAGCCGATCGAAGAGATTCCACCATTGCAGAACCGCGATGAGCTCATGGACCGGGAAGTCCACCATAAAGCTAACGGACGCTCCCTGGTGCCACCACCGAGGTGGAGCCAGGTGGTTCAGTACTTCCGGTGAAACCTCAAAGAACTCGTCGTTGAAAAGGTTCGCCTCAATGAATGACAAGGCGTCGCGCTGCAACTTCGGATCCACCAACACGAAAGGCGGCTCGTTGCTCGGATCGCCCTTGTGATTGCGGTTGAAGTATTGACCGCCGATGTAGCCCCCGACGTAGTCGAGAATGAACGCCTTTTCCACCATCAGGCGCACGAACACCTGAGTCAGGTGGTACCAGCTTTCGGTGTCCTTGACCGCCCAGTCGAGGAGGTTCGCCATTCGCTTATCAATGAGCTGGGCGCGATCTCGAGCCCAGGCGATGGGGTCGTCAGCCACGTCGAACCGATTGACGCGCGGGTCGGGGCCGAGGAATGTGGCGTCTTCGTCGGTGGCGTAGGCCAGTTGGGGCTCCGTAGACCGGCTGGCGATCGCCTGGAGCATCCCCTGCTCGCCCTTGACCGGTGCGATGAACGCCGAGCCGGACGGCTTCTTCGCCCCCGCGGCTGAGGCTGAGCTCATCATGGTTTGCATCGCCCCGGACTCAAGCATCTGCCTGATGTGCTCAGGCATTTTGTCGAGCAACTCCGGGGGGATGTCATTCACACTGAAGCCCTGCGGCAGAGACATGGTTTCGGAAGCGCTAGCCGCGGCGTCGATGCCCGGCTCCTCGGACTGCGATTCCTCGGATTCCGTCTCTTCGGCCTCCGACTCCTTCTCCTGCTGCTTTGGGCTCTTGTAGGAAGCGTCGAAGGGCCGGTACCCATATTCGACGGCCCAGTGGTCATAGGGCCCGATGGTCGGGGTCAGGAAGTTGCCCTCCGTGGACCCGTCGGCGAAGAACAGCACGGGGTTGTAATCCATCACCGAGCCGGTGGTGGCCGTGCCTTCCTTGAAGCGGCGCTTGATCTCATCGAGCGAGTAGATCGAGCTCGCCTTGAAGTTGTGCCGCAGGCCGATGGTGTGGCCCACCTCGTGCATCACTACTTCCTTGATCACATCGTAGAGAAAGCGATCGAGAACCTCCTTGCGCTCCCCAGCGAGCATCGCCCGTGCGATGCTCATCTGATGCTTCATGCCTTCGGCATACTCGCAGAAGTGCCGGCCCTCCTGGTATATGCGGCGCCGCATCGCCTCGCGCAGCTGCACCTCAGCGGTCTGGCCGAAGACAAACCGCTCCCAAGGCCGGGTCGGTCGGCGCCACTGCGGGTGCGCCTCGAGGAATCCTTGAAGCGCAGGATCCTGCGTCTTGAGCGCCATGGCGGTCGCAGGCAGCATCCGCTCGGCGCTCTGTTCGAAGTACCGAACCATGGAATCGTCGAAGATGATGTCGGCATCGTAGATTTGACCGGTGAACGGATTGGAGCGGTGGGGGCCCATGGCGAAGCCCGCGCCGGTCACGATCCAGCGGAAGAAGCTGTAACGCATGTCTTCCGGATCGAGATTCCTCCATTCGTTGTCATCGGTTTGCTGGCGCACGACGACGGCGTTGCTGAAGCCGATCTTCTCGAACGCTTGGTTCCATTCGAGAATGCCATCGCGCACGGCGCGGCGGAATCGCACCGGCACCGTCTTTTCGATGTAGAAGATGATCGGCTGCTTCGGCTCGCACAGCGGGAGGCTGGGATCACGCTTGACCAGATGCCACCGATCGATGTAGCGATTGAAGATGTCGCGGGCCTCGGTGGGCTTGGACCAGTCCTGGTTGGCGGTCAGGAAGTAGCCCACGCGATCATCGGCGATCCGCGGCTTGTAGTCGGTCTTGGGCAGCTTCCAGAAGCTGAAATGGACGATCTTTTTGTCGTACGATCCGGGGGGCGACATCCGGCTCACCGCCAATTCCACCCCCATCTCGACGTTCAGCTCGAAGGTCTTCTTCTTGGACCACTTGCTGAGCGTGGGGTTGATCCTGGCAATGCCCAGCATCCCTCGGCCGAACATAGACATCCAGGCGATGTCGGCGAAGTCGCTCTTGAGCAGTGCGCCGAAATCAATAAGGGGGTCGCCGTTCGGGGCCTTGGTGACCAGGGGCACGGCTGTGCGGATTCGGTCGGGATAGGTACGGCGGACGACATCGGCCACTTCCTTCGACTTATTCACGACGAAGCGAGTCTCCGGCTCGATAAGCAACAACTGCCTGCCGAGCAGCTCCCACTGCACGACTCGCTCATCAAGCGGGAAGCCGGTGAAGAACCCGCCGCCGGAGAAACTCGTCGAAAGCATGAACTTCTCACCCAGGAAACCCACGGGGATCTGGC
This sequence comes from Planctomycetota bacterium, assembly GCA_022566725.1. GTDB lineage: Bacteria > Planctomycetota > Phycisphaerae > Phycisphaerales > SM1A02 > JADFFQ01. The sequence goes on along the minus strand of JADFIM010000039.1, from coordinate 5,286 downwards.
AGAGCAGCTTCTCAGGATCCTTGTCCTTGGCGGTCGGCGGGTAATACCAGAGGGTGAAGAGGCCCTTATCCGACTTCATGTCCTTCGTAACTTCCTTGAAGTCGGGCAACTCTCCCTTGGGTTGTCCCAAGCCGGCCGGAAGCTTGCCCCCCATTGAACTTATGATCTGGCTGAGATCGATGTTCTCTTCGCCGTCGGGCGGCTCGCCCGCAGCAACCGCGCCGCTGGCGAGCGAAACGCCGAGACAGAACAACAAGATTCGTTTGAACATTGCAGGTCTCCTTTCATCTCTCGTGTGGTGTAGCACAGGACCATGGCCGGGCATCGCTGGTATGGTGCCCGGCGACATATATTGACATAATCTACGTCCCAAGCCAAGGGCCCCCGAGCAGACCCCGATGGCGGGCAGGAAGCCGGGCGTGCCGTCTTGGGGCTTGTACGTCCAACGGCGCGTGCGGTTCGGCCCCTCCGGCCGCGAGAGCCAGGGGCGCCCAGAGGCACGGCGCGCGGCGAGGGTCGGACGGGCGGGATGTGGGCCCGGGTTCCGCCGGTCGCGTTGACCGCCTGGGGCGGGGTAGGCTGTAGCGATGTCCACCCACCAACCGCCAAACATAGCCGCCGTCGGCGGGGGGCAGGTTGCCGCACGCCTGGCGCCCTTTGGCTCCACGATCTTCACCGAGATAAGCCGGCTGGCCGAGGAGCACGGGGCGGTCAACCTCGGACAGGGATTCCCCAACTTCGATGGCCCCGGCTTTGTCAAGGATGCCGCGATCGAGGCGATTCGAGCCGGGCACGGCCAATACGCGCGGATGTTCGGTATCCCCCAGCTGAATCGTGCCATTGCCGACCGGTTCGCCGCGGACACCGGGATGACGATTCGGCCTGATGAGGAGGTGACGGTCACGTCTGGCTGTACCGAGGCCCTGGCGGCAACCTTCCTGGGGCTGGTCAACCCCGGCGATGAGGTCGTTGTGTTCGAGCCGTACTACGACTCCTTCCCTGCCTGCCTGGCGATGGCCGGCGCCGAACCGCGGTTCGTCACGCTGCGCCCACCCGATTTCGAGATCGACTCAGAAGCGCTGCGCGCGGCGTTCTCATCCGCGACACGTGCCGTTCTCGTCAACACCCCGCACAACCCGACGGGGAAGGTGTTCAGTCGCCGTGAGCTGGAGCTGATCGCCTCGTTGTGCAAGCAACACGATGCAATTGCGATCACCGATGAAGTCTATGAGCGGTTGGTCTTTGAGGGCGAGCACATTCGGCTGGCTACGCTGGATGGTATGTACGAAAGAACGGTGACGCTGTCATCGCTGGGCAAGACCTTTTCGCTAACGGGGTGGAAGGTGGGCTGGGCGATCGGTCCGCCGCCGCTGATGGCCGGGGTGCGGGCCGCGCACCAGTTTCTCACGTTCGCCACCGCCACGCCGCTACAGCACGCCGCGGTCGAGGCGCTCCGGGCCGACCAATCGTATTACCAGCAGCTACTGGACGGGTATCGAAAGAGGCGGGATGTCCTCGTCGAAGGTCTGGCGAGGATCGGGTTTGACGTCTTTCCGCCGCATGGGACGTACTTCGTGCTGGCTGACCACACGCGATTTGGGTTCGAAGACGACGTGTCGTTCTGCCGGCACTTGATCGAACATGTGGGGGTGGCGGCGATTCCCCCCAGTGCGTTCTATCACCGCCCAGAGGACGGCAGGAAGCTGGTGCGGTTTGCATTCTGCAAGGATGAGCAAACGCTGCACAACGCGCTAGCAAGGCTGGCCGTGTTGCAGCGGTGACGGCGGCGGCGGTGAAACGGTCGGCCGGCGACCTACACAACACACCGCAAAGCTCACCGCGGTGGCGATAACCATCTGCCAGGGCATGGCAATTGAGTCGTGGATGCCAACCGTCGCCGCCCACCGGCTCGCAACAGAGTCTTGCATGAGCAGCACGCAGATGAATCCTACGACAAGGGCTGCAATGACACTCACTGTGTTGCCGCGTTTCGTGAACAAGGCTGTCAGAAACACCGCCAGCAACCCGCTGTAGGCGAAGATCATCACGCCCAGCGCGAAGTTGATGAGTGTTTGGCCGGTTTCTTGCTGCCAGAACACACACACACATGCGAACCCCGACAGGATCAGCGCCCATATCAGTACGGCGATGCGCGACGCGCCGCGGTCCGATTGTTCACTCGGCCCAGCGGTACTGGCATAAGCTACCCGCCTCGTCCGGAGGAAGTCGACGATCGTCGTGGACGCCAACGCATTGAGTGCCGAGTCGAGGCTGCTCATCGCCGCTGCAAACAGCCCCGCCATCATCAGGCCTCGCAGCCCCGGGCTCAGCTCATGCAAAATGAATTCAAGGAAGACTTTTCGGGAGTCGTCGATCTGATACTCAGGCGCTGCCGCACCCATCAGGTCCGGACGCTGATAGAGCACGAACAGCAGCAGGCCCATGAGCAGGAACAGCGCGACAACCGGCCAACCGATCAGGTTTGAGAGAATAGCTGCCCAACTAGCGGACTTGCTTGACTTGCACGTGAGCAAGCGTTGCGTCAGATCCTGATCGACGCCGTACGCGGCGACGTTGAAGAGCGTCCAACCGATCAGCGCGGTCCAGATTGTGTACCACCTGGAAAGATCACCGCTGCGGTCGATGATGGTCAGCTTGGAGGTATCGTCAACCTTGGTTTCGGCCAGAGCAGTCATGATCTGGGGAATACTCAGGGGAATCCTCTGAAGGAGGATGACCAGAGCGACACCGACGGTGACGACAAGCAGGATCGCTTGGAGCACGTCGGTCCATATGACCGCTCGGATCCCGCCGAGCATCGTGTAGAGCGTCGCCCCGAGCGCAATGATGCCAATGGAAGTCATCAGGCACAATGGTGACGTGCTGCCAAAGGTAATCATCGCAAATGGAATGGCGACCATGAACAATCGCGCACCGCTGGCGAAGACGCGCCCGAGCATGAACATCAAACTGGCGGCTCGCCGGGCTGCTGTGCCGAACTTGTGGCCCAACAGCTCGTAGACGGTGGTGACTTTGTAGCGATAGAAAGCAGGCACGAAGAATGCGGCCACTACAACAATGGCGATCAAGCCACCGATATTGGCAGAAAGATAGGTGAGATTGGTCTCGAACGCGTGCTGTGGTCCGCCGATGTAGGTGGCCGCCGACAGGGACGTTGCCAGCACTGAGATCGCCACCGCCCACATGGGCATACTCCGACGGGCGAGGAAGAACTCATCGCCCTGGGGCTGCTTGCGGGCGAAAGCCAGCCCCAGGGCCAGGACGATCACCAGGTACGCGCCCAGTACCACCCAATCGAGAGTGTGGAACGTTGTGGCAAGCATTGATGACCTCAAGGGCTGCTGTGCCTCTGCCTGACGCACGTGGCTGGAGGAGTTGTAGCGTGAGTCGTCACCTTCTGTCGATCCTCAATGCGGTATGCCGGACCGAAGCGTACTGATGATTGATCGCGGCGACCTGCCCTCGCTGGTGGCCGTGGCGTTGCAGCCGGACCCGGGGCGGTTGATTCTGTATCATTGGGGCGACCCGGATGCCGCAGCCAGGCGTCGGGCCGCAGCCGTGCAAGACCACGATGCGGCATACGGGGTTCAGCGGGTCATCGTCTGCGAGTCGGGCTCGCCGGGCATCAGCGACCACGAGGCGGCTATACCGACGGGCCTGGAGCAGGCGCATCTCCTTCTGCACGCGGTCGTCGCGGCCAGTCAGCTTGGCTGCTCCAAGATCGTCTGGCCGACGCAGGTTGGGCCCGACGCCGGGCTCGTCGGTGTGATCGTGCAGCGGGCAAACATGGTGATCGACCTGGCCCAAATCGGTATCGAGACTGCCGCGGGCGGCTGGCCGGTGATCGATCTGCCGGTCGTTGATCTGACCGACAAGCAGCTCGTGGATCTGGCTGAGGACACCGGCGCCCCGATGCGGAGCTTCTGGCCGTGCGACGGCGACGGCGAGAGCCCCTGCGGCTCCTGCCCGAGTTGCCAACGGTGGCAGCGGGCGTTCGATGAGGCGGGCGTCCCCTGGCCGTGGGTCGCGGTCGGCGTCTGATCCATGAGGAATCGCCGCCGTGCGGATCATTGGGCTCCCGTACTTGGCAAGGCGCGCTTTAGCGGTACAATCAGCGGCTTGCAATCCCAGGAGCCCAGACGGTGTACGCGATTATCGAAGACAGCGGAACGCAGATCAAGGTCGCATCCGGCGACGTCGTTGATGTCGATCTGCGCGATCTCGGCAAGCGAACCAAGACGGTTCGCTTCGATCGTGTTCTGCTGCTGGGCGATCCGGAGGGTGATGGCGAGGCGGTGATCGGTACGCCCTATGTAGCCGGTGCGGCGGTGACGGCCGAGATCCTGGGGGAGGTCACGGGCGAGAAGATCGACGTGATCAAGTACAAGCGGCGCAAGGGCTATCGGCGCAAACAGGGACATCGACAACGCTATCTGCGTGTCAAGATCGCGGCGATCAAAGGACCCTCAGCCCCCAAGCCAAAGTCTCGAACCACAGAGGCGAAGGCTACCCGGTAGGATCGCCCGACACGCGATGTTGCCGTGAGCGGACCAATCGGCTGCGGCCGAGCGCATCGGTGACAAGCTGGCTGACGGCATAGTGGATCTGACGAGCCCGCCGCGAGTCGAGGGTGGCGGTAAAATCTCCAGTCAGTCGAGCCGGGCTCAGTAGATCAACAAAGCCATCGGTCGATTCCAAAAGCGTCAACGAGGCGTCGCGCAACGAAACGCTCAGCGTTTCTTGCCCGGGCTCGCCATCAGGCACGGCGAAACCCGCGCCGCCGTAGATGCCGACTTCCCCGGGGGCGATCACGATGTACCGGATCGTGACGTTGGTGGCCGAGCTGTCCATGGGAGTCGCGCCGGCTTCGGGAATCCACAGCAAGTCGAGATGCACCACGAGCCCTTGGTCTATCTGACCGCTCAGAAGCTGCTCCAGCGGCACATCGGAAAGGAAGAACGAGGTCTCCGCAGACTTGCTGTGGGCGTAGATCGCAGTCACATACCGCCCAATGAGCACCACGGACTCTCGGCCCAACGACTCGGCCCGCAGCACTCCCAAAGGTCGCCCGGCTGTGCAACCGGCAGTTGCCCAAAAGTGCAACAGGATCAGGGGGATCAACAGTCGTTTCATGGTGGAAGGTGGTGTGCGGTTGGCGTTATGAGGGGCCGGCGGCTGGGTCACATCTCATTGACAGAGTCGGGTCCGCCAACCGTTGAGTGCTGCGACTGACTGACGACTTCAACAGCCGGCGCCTCGGTGTGT
>JADFIM010000230.1 GCA_022566725.1 Planctomycetota bacterium | reverse complement strand
GAAGGCAGGCTTTATGGTCTTGCCGAGAGGTCGATGCCGGTGTTGCCGCGGTTGTCCATGGTGGTCTCAGCAATTCTTCTAGCCGTTGTCTATATCCGTGACGGAACGCTGCCGTGGAGACTAGGGTTACTAGCGGCGACAGCCATCGCAATAGGATGGTACATTTGGTCGATCACGGCTGATCGGCTTCCCAAGGCAAAGCACAACCCCTGAGACGCACGCCGCCGTATCAGTGAATTATCACGTCGTCGCATTGGCTGGCGGATCACCACACAATCCGCATATCAGGGTATAGCCAAGATTTTCAAATTAGGGCACTACCCGCAGCCGGCGCTCTTCTTCCGCCCGGACAAGCCCGGCGGCTAAACTTGATGGCTTGATCGCACGGCCCGGTGACCACCCTCCACGTCGTCATTCCGTTCTACAATGAAGTCAGCACCCTCCAGCGGTGTATCGACCGCGTGGTGACTGCGCCACTGCCGCAAGGGTGGCTTGCAGCCATTGTCCTGGTGGACGACCACTCCGACGACCACGGCCGAAGCTGTACGGAGTCTGTTGCCCGACAGCTACTGGCCCAAGGCCGCCGGGTTTCGCTGCACCGCCACGAGGTGAATCGAGGCAAGGGCGCAGCCGTGGCGACGGGGTTCGATGCCCTGCTGGCCTCGAATCCGCCGGGCGATGACCTGGTCATCATCCAGGATGCTGATCTTGAATACGACCCTGCCGACTACCGCCGCTTGATGGGCCCGATGCTGGACGGCGAGACCGATGCCGTGATCGGCTCGCGTTGGGGCGATCACCATCCGGTCGCCGGAGCCAAGCACAAGCTGCACGCCTGGGGCAACCGCGCCATAACCGCCCTGAGCAACTGCATGACCGGCTATCGGCTTCGTGATATGGAGTGCTGTTACAAACTTCTGACGGTTCGCATGGTGCAACGGGTCCGCCCCCTGCTGAGCGAACCGCGGTTCGGCATCGAGCCGCAGATTGTCGCCTCGCTCGCCCGCCTGGGGGCGAAGGTAACCGAAGTCCCGGTCAGCTACGATCCGCGCAGGATCGACGAAGGCAAGAAGATCGGGTGGACCGACGGCGTGCGGGCACTGTATGTCATCACCCGCGAGCGGTTTCGCCGTATCCCGGCCGCAGCGCCAGCACACGGAACCAGGCGGTGAGTGACCACGAGCCGAATACAACCACCGCGTCGCTGCTGACCCCGCGCAAGCTCGTCATCCAGCTTGTGGGCTTCGTCGTCGGCGTGGGGCTGCTCGTCTGGATTATCGTCAAGGCCATCGAGGAAGGTCATTGGGACCGATTGGCCGGCGCCGGGCCGTGGCTCATCGCTGCTCTTCTGGGCTGCACGTTGATCAGTTCGTTCCTCAACGGAACCATCTTCTGGATCACCGTCGGGCCGCTGCGGCGGATTCGACTCTGGGATTTGCAGCGCCTCAACGTCGTCGCCAACATGCTCAATTATGCGCCGGTCCGGCTCGGGGTAATCGCTCGGGTTCTTTATCACCTGCGGGTGGACGGCCTGAGCCTGCTTCAGATCGGCGCGTGGTTCGGCTTGATCGCGTACATCCTTGTCCTGGGCGTGGCGTCCTGCGTCATCGCGACATTCCTGCGCGACCAAGTGGACTGGATCTGGGCAGGACTGGTCGCCGGGCAACTGTTGCTTGGCGGCATGGTGATGCGGCTGGTCGTGAGCCACCCGCTGATCGTCCGCCACGGACGAGGGATCGATCAAATGGCGAACGACTCCTGGTCGCTCTGGGGCGGCCTGGGACTGCGGGTGGTTGATCTGGGCGCCTTCACCGCGCGCATGGCCGTCGCGGCCGCTATTCTCGACATTCATCTGCCGGCGTCGCACGTCCTCGTCCTAGCGATGGTGGCCCTGGCGGCGAGCCTGATCCCGTTCGGTCGCCTTGGGTTCCGCGAGTTCTGCGTCGCGGCGGCGGCGCAGCGCCTCAGCATGCTCACCAGCGATGTCGAGGCCAACATGAACCAGCTGGCCTTGGTCGAATCCGCCGGCGAGGCCCTCGTCCTCATCCCGCTGGGGGCCATATTCCTTCTGTGGTTTCGCAATCGCTACCGGCGAGCTGCGCCCGCCAACGCGACCAATACAGCATGAGACTCGGAGCTCTGGGGCCAGAGCGACTACGCTATTACCATGGACACCCTGAACCGACGAACGTTCCTCGCCGCATCCGCGGCCTCCGTCCCGTTTCTCTCGGCCATGTCATCGGCATCATCGAGAGCGTCGCAGCCCGGCCCAAGCAGACCGCTGGCCATCAGCTCCCGCAACGGGACGCCGGCAGTCAAGCGAACGATGGAACTGCTGCGCGGCGGCGCCGATCCGCTCGAAGCGATCGTGGCGGGAATCACGCTGGTCGAAGACGATCCCAACGACATGTCCGTCGGCTACGGAGGACTTCCCAACGAGCAAGGGGTCGTGGAGCTTGACGCCTCGGTCATGCACGGCCGGAATCATAAGGCCGGGGCGGTGGCAGCCCTGCAAAGTATCCGCAACCCGGCCCAGGTCGCCCTGGAAGTGCTGCGGCGGACCGATCACGTCCTGCTCGTGGGCGAGGGCGCCCTGGCCTTTGCCAAGGCCGTCGGATTCAAGCCGCAGAACCTGCTCACCGACCAGGCCCGCGAAGCCTGGCTGCGCTGGAAGCAGCAGCTCAACCCGCGCGACGACTGGCTCGACAAAGATCAACAAGTGGATACGAAACCCGCACGCAGTGGAGGCGGCGGCCCACCGCCACACATCCCCTTCACCCACGGCACCATTCACTGCTCGGCCGTGGACGCAAACGGAGATCTCGGCGCATGCACTTCGACCAGCGGGCTCAGTTACAAGCTTCCCGGGCGGGTCGGTGATTCGCCAATCATCGGGGCCGGGATGTTCGTGGACAATGAGGTCGGGTCAGCCGGGGCCACCGGGCGCGGCGAGGCGGTCATCCAATCCTGCGGCGCGTTCCAGGCCATCCAGCATATGGCCGACGGCGACGACCCGACCGAAGCGTGTCTGCGGGTGCTCAAATGGATCGCCGAGCACACCAAGCGCCATGATCTACTCAATGATCGCGGGGAGCCGAACTTCAACGTGATCATGTACGCGCTGCGCAAAGACGGGGCCTACGGCAGCGCCGCGATGCGCAAGGGATCGTCATTCACCGTCCACGACGGCACGCAGGCCCGCCACGAACCCTGCGCCTCTCTGTTTGAATAGAACATCCCGCATCGCGCTCCGGGCGACGGCTAAACTCGGCGGGGCCGATCATGAACATTCTGCTCATCGTCGCGGCCGGGGCGTTCCTGCTGCTCGTGGCAGGCCGGACGTATCCATTTTGGATCGCGAAGGTCTTCGGTCAGAACGATGACAACCCTCCGCCGTCACAACGGTTCGCCGACGGCAAGGAGTACGTCAAGACGCCGACGCAGGTGGTGTTCGCCCACCATTTTGCTTCGATCGCCGGGGCTGGGCCGATCGTAGGGCCGATTCTCGCCCTGGCCTTCGGGTGGGGGCCGGCCTGGCTGTGGATCATCCTCGGGGCCATCTTCTACGGCGCCGTGCACGACATGACGGCGATGTTCGTCTCGGTCCGCGAAGGCGGCAAGACCATCGCGGAGATCGCCCGGCGGACGCTTGGGACCACCGGGTTCCTGCTGTTCGTCGTGTTCCTGATCCTGGTGCTGTGCCTTATCAACGCGATCTTCCTAAACCTCTCGGCGGTGGCGTTGACCAGCCTGATCCCCGTCGATCAGCTGGGGGTCGATCCACAGCACACACTATTGAAGCTGCTTCCGGCGGACGCTAATGGTGTGATCAAGGCGAAGATCGGTGGCATTGCAACCACATCCGTGTTCGTGATGACGGCCTTCGCCCCCCTGGTGGGGTTTCTTGTGCATCGGCGCGGGCTGCGAGGGTTCCCGGCCTTCGGCCTCGCCGCCGTGATCTGTGTGGCAAGCGTGATCATCGGATTTGCATACCCCCTCGACCTGTATTCGCTCATCGGCAGCTTGTTCCCGCAGGACAATCCTGGCCGGACCATGGACCTGGCCCAGATCACTTGGCGGTGGGTGCTGGCCGGGTACGTCTTTGTCGGGTGTTGGATTCCCGTGTGGCTGATCTTGCAGCCGCGCGACTTC
>JADFIM010000038.1 GCA_022566725.1 Planctomycetota bacterium | reverse complement strand
TCATGGATCTGAACTGGCTGCCTGCGGTCACGGCGCTGGTGGTATTCCTCATCGCGTTCGGCTTCCTCTACGTGAAGGTCTGGCCGCAGATCGTCAAGGGCCTCGATGACCGGCAGCACAAGATCCGCCAGGAGATCGACACCGCCGAAGAGGCCCGCGAACAGGCCAAGGCTGCCTTGGCGGAGTACGAACGGGAACTGGCTAATGCCCGCGACGAGGCCAACCAGATGATCGCCAGGGCCAAGACCGGCGCTCAAGCGGCGGCCCAGGAGCTTCGCAGCCGCAACGAAGCCGAGCTCGCCGAGCTCAAACAGCGCGCCGCCCGTGAGATCGAAAGTGCCAAGCGCTCCGCGATCAGCGAGCTGCATGCCGAAGTCGCCACCCTCGCCGCCGACATCGCCTCCAAAATCCTGCAACGAGAGATCTCAGCCGAAGACCAGCAGCGACTGATCGATGATTCGCTGCGCGAATTGACCAGCGCTCGTCACCGCTAGAGGAGGTGGTCCGCGCTAAAGCCTAGAGGAGGTGGTCCGCACAGCGGACCCTACAGCTCACCTGTACAGCGGACCCTACGATCTTTTGACCTTGAATCTCTTTGACCTTTGACTTCGACTTCGCACCGTTCCATGCACACCGACGCCGTGGCCAAAGTCTACGCCCGGAGCCTCTACGAGCTGGCCGAGCAGGCCGGTGGGCGGGCGAAGATCGTCGAGGTCGGCGAGGAGCTCGAGCAGATCTGCGAACTGGCCCGCGGCGATCGGACCTTTCACGAATTCCTTTGTTCCCCCATCATCGACCGGGCCAGGCGCGGTGCCGGCCTGGGCAGAATCTTTCACGGCAAGGTGACCGACCTCACCTTGCGGTTCCTGTTGCTTCTCAATAAAAAGGGTCGCCTGGGGCACCTCGAAGCGATCAGCGACGCCTACGACCAACTCGTGCACGAAACGTTCGGCCGCGTCGAGGTCGATCTGTACACTGCCGATCCGCTGGATGAAGAGCAGCTCAATTCGATTCGGAATCGCATCGGCGCCGCGCTCGCCAAAGAGCCGGTGCTCTATGCCTACACTGATCCGACCATGATCGGCGGCCTGAAGCTGCGCATCGGCGATCAACTCATCGACGGCTCCGTGGCCGGGAGGCTTCGCCGAATGCGTCACGATCTGCTGACCAGCGGCGGGGTGACAATCCGCAACCGCGCCCGTCAGATCATTGAAGAAGGAGACGGAACATGAATGCGGCAATTCCAACCGCCGCGGTCGCCCTTTGCCTGTTCACTACTTCCTGGTCTTCGGCGGGCACGGAGAACGAGCGCTACACAGGAGCGGCGCTTGCGTTTACGGATGATTCGGACAGCGATAGTCATCACAAGGTTGTTGCGAAGCTCACGGTCCGCGGCGACGCCCAGCTTCACAAGCCCGCCGATCAACTGCGGCTGAACGTTGGCGTAGTGACCGAAGCAACCCAGGCCGGCGAGGCGCTGCAAGAAAACAGCCGGCGAATGGTCGATGTCGTTGAGGCCCTTGAGGAGGTCGGCCTGACCAAGGGCGAATACGAGACCGGTCAGTTCCACCTCCAGCCGCAGTATTCGCGACGCCCACGCCAGGCGGGGCCGGAGTGGCGCCCGCAGATCATCGGCTACCAGGTGAGCAACACGCTTTCGATCAAAACCAAGAGGCTCGATCTGGCCGGAGAGCTGATCGAAGCGGCAAACCAGGCCGGGGCCAACTCGATCGGCGCCATCGGCTTCGACCTGGCCGATCCGCGGACCCATCGAGCGGAGGCGATCGCAGCCGCGACCGCCAACGCCCTCGCCGACGCGCACTCTCTCGCCGACGCCGCATCGGTGCAGCTGGTTCGGATCATCACCATCACTCTGGACGAACCCGCACACTGGCAGCCGATCCGGACCATGGCCGCCCGTGAGGGCATGGCAGCAATGACACCCCCCGCCCCGCCCATCGTCCCCGGCAAGATCACCGTCCGCGCCGGCGTCACCGTCATCTACGAGATCACTTCCAAAGACTGAATCGCTAGCGTCATGAATGAGAACATCCTCTATTATGGCGACAACCTCGATGTCCTCCGTCAACACGTCAAGGACGAGTCGGTGGATCTGGTCTACTTGGACCCGCCCTTCAAGAGTGACAAGAATTACAACGTGCTGTTTGCAGAGCAAGATGGCTCCCGATCTGCAGCACAGATCAAAGCCTTCGACGATACGTGGACCTGGGATCAAGGAGCCGCAAGGGCCTACCAGGAGATTGTCGAAGAGGGGCCTGAGAGGCTGTCCGAAGCTATGCAGGCGTTTCGGCAGCTCCTAGGCGACTCCGACATGATGGCGTACTTGGCGATGATGGCGCCGCGTCTGGTACAGCTCCGTCGCGTGCTCAAAACGACAGGTTCGATCTACTTGCACTGCGACTGGACGGCGAGCGCACACCTAAGGCTCCTTATGGACGCCGTGTTCGGACCGCAGAGCTTCCTCAACAACGTGGTCTGGTGCTACGGGTTGGGAGGCAGCTCGAAGCGATACTGGCCACGCAAACATGACGATATCTTGTGGTACTGCAAGAACCCTAGCCATCACTACTTCGAGGCGGCACAGGTTCCGGCGAGTTCACAGCGCATGAAGGGGCAAATGAAGAAGGCCCCCAACTACTGGGACATTCCGACGATTAACAACATGGCCAACGAACGCCTCGGCTATCCGACTCAGAAGCCCGAGGCGCTTCTGGAGCGCATTATTCAGTCCAGTAGCAAAGAAGGCGACACGGTGCTGGACCCCTTCTGCGGCTGTGGGACCGCTGTCGCGGTGGCACAGAGGCTCAACCGACGGTGGATCGGCATCGACATCACCCACCTCGCGGTGACAGTCATCAAGCACCGCCTACAGGACGCTTTTGGTGACGAGCTTCACTACAACCTCATCGGAGAGCCTGTTTCTCTTCCCGATGCGCAGGCTCTGGCTAAAGAGGACCCGTATCAGTTCCAGTATTGGGCGCTCGGCCTGGTGGGTGCTCGGCCAGTTGAAAGGAAGAAAGGGGCGGATAGAGGCATCGACGGGCGCCTTTATTTCCACGATGAGGTGCAGGGCGCGAAGACGAAGCAGATTATCCTTCAGGTGAAGTCGGGCCAGAACATCAGCGTCGCACACGTCCGCGATCTGCGGGGCGTAGTGGAACGCGAGCAAGCGGAAATGGGCGTTCTCATCACGCTGCAAGAACCCAGCCAGCCGATGCGAACAGAGGCAGCAGGGGCAGCTTTCTACCATTCTCCGGGGTGGCAACAACGATATCCGCGCCTGCAGATCTTGACGGTCGCCGAACTGCTAGCGGGCAAGCGGATCGAATACCCACCATCCCGCCAAGTGAACGTGACATACAAGAAGTCGCCAAAGGCCAAACGGAACCCCGCGGAATCGCTACATTTGCTGTTTTGACCGGGCGCCCGAAGGACCCACCCGTGAAAATCAAGATCGAAGAAATTACATCCGTCATCAAACAGGAGATCGAGCAGTTCTCCAGTGAGCTGGAGATCTCCGAGGTTGGCCGCGTTGTCGAGGTGGGCGACGGGATCGCTCGCATCTACGGGCTGTCCAAGGCCATGGCCGGGGAACTCCTGGAGTTCGACACCACCGAAGGCGCCGTGATGGGCCAGGTGATGAACCTCGAACTGGATACGGTGGGCGCGGTGATCTACGGCAACTACCTGGCCATCCGCGAGGGCGACACGGTCAAGTCAACCAACCGGCTGCTGGAAGTGCCCGTGGGCGACGCGTTGCTGGGGCGGGTGGTGGACCCCTTGGGTCATCCGCTGGACGGCGGCACGCCGATCGACACCGGCGGGCTCACACGGAAGCTCGACATCGTCGCCCCCGGCATCGCCTATCGCCAGCCGGTCAAGGAGCCGCTGCAAACCGGCATCAAGGCCATCGACTCGATGATCCCCGTCGGCCGGGGTCAGCGGGAGCTGATCATCGGCGACCGCAAGACGGGCAAGACCGCGATCGCCATCGACACCATCATCAACCAGCGCGACTGGTGGGGCACGCCGGACGGCGTGGTGTGCATCTACGTCGCCATCGGCCAGAAAGAGTCAACCGTGGTGGCGGCGGTGGAGACGCTGCGGCAGCACGGGGCGATGGACTACACCATTGTGGTGTCGGCCGGGGCAGCTGACCCCGCCCCGCTTCAATACATCGCACCCTACGCCGGCTGCGCGATGGGTGAGCATTTCATGTGGCAAGGCAAGGAGGGCAAGACGCCCAAGCACGTGCTGTGTGTCTATGACGATCTGTCCAAGCAGGCCCAGTCGTATCGCCAGCTGTCGCTGCTGCTGCGCCGGCCGCCCGGGCGCGAGGCCTACCCCGGTGATGTCTTCTATCTGCACAGCCGGCTGCTGGAACGCGCGACCAAGCTAGCCGACAAGCATGGCGCCGGCAGCCTGACGGCATTGCCGATCATCGAAACGCAGGAGGGCGACGTTTCAGCCTATATCCCCACCAACGTCATCTCCATTACGGACGGGCAGATCTATCTTCAGCCGGAGCTGTTCGCGGCCGGTGTTCGACCGGCGATCAACGTGGGGATCTCGGTCAGCCGGGTGGGCGCGGCCGCTCAGATCAAGGCGATGAAGGAGGTGGCCAGCCACCTGCGTCTCGATCTTGCGGCCTACCGCGAGCTGGAGGCGTTCGCCCAGCTTGGCACCGAGCTGGACCCCGCCAGCCAGAAGCAGCTCGACCGTGGCGCGCATATGGTCGAGCTGCTCAAGCAGGGCCAGTACATGCCGTATGACGCGATCGATCAGTGCATCTCGATTCTCGCCGGCGCCCGCGGCTTCCTGGACGACCTGAAGCTGGGTGACGTTCATGCGTTCGAACGGGATCTGCTGGACGCGATGCGCGGCCCCCACAAGGATCTCCGCACCAAGCTCGCCCAGGCCGGAAGCTTCAAGGGCCTCGAAGATGAGTTCACCGAGGCTCTGCGCGAGTTCAAGGCGAACTGGCAGCCGGCGGCGGCCGTAACGGGCTGAGCCCCCTCTTTACATCTGGCCTGCGATGGCAACGTCACCGCACATCCCGGAGCGTTGATACCCGTCTGATCAGGTTCGGCTCTCCCCGCGGTAGCCGTTAGAATGGATTCTCAGGACTACCAATGAAATACGAGCGCTTTGAGCAGTTGCCGGTATGGCGGGATGGCATGGACCTGAGCGAGCAGATGTTTCGCCTAACCGCAGATCGTTGCTTCAACGGGCAAGGCGACCTGCGCAATCAGCTTCAACGAGCATCACTTTCGATCTGCAACAATGTGGCGGAAGGCTTCGAGCGCGGCACGACACAGGAACTGATCACCTTTCTCTACTACGCCCGCGGCTCGGCGGGTGAGGTGCGATCGATGCTTCTGCTTCTCGACCGCCTGGGCGGTTTCGGCCATCTCAAATCTGAAATTTCAAATCTCAAATCCCTGGCCGAGTCCATCTCCCGCCAGCTCCGCGCCTGGGCCGATTCGCTTCAAAACTCACCCATCAAGGGTCAGCGCTACCTCACCGAGCACGCCAGGCATGAGCACAAACAGCGGTCCCGGGCCGAAGCCTTTCTCGGATCACTTGAGCGCTTCCGAAGCGGCCACGACCCATACACAAGGCAAACAAGAGAACCCCTTGCTCTGCCCGGATGAACAGGAGCCAGATGAACAACTCCGATCCCGCGCTTGGGACTGCGATTGATGCGGTGGCCGCGGCGTGCGGCGTGGCCCGGGCCGTGCAGGGCGACCTCGATCGTGTTCGGAAAATCACCAAGGACGACCGCAGCCCAGTCACCGTCGCCGACTTCGCCGTGCAAGCCATCATCGTCATGGCGTTGCGAACCGCCTTCGGTGAAGTGCTCATCGCGGGCGAGGAACGGGCTGACCGGCTGCGCACCGACGAGCACGCGGGCGTTCGCGACGCGGTTATCGAAGTGGTCCGCACCATCCACGCCGGTGTCACCGCCGAGCAGGTATTCGCGGCCATCGACGCCTGCGATCACGATGCTCCGGCCGAGGCGTACTGGACGCTTGATCCCATCGACGGCACCAAGGGGTTCCTGCGCGGCCAGCAATATGCGGTCGCGTTGGCGAAGATCGAGCATGGGCAGGTGGTGCTGGGGGTGATGGGTTGTCCGAACCTGTCGCTGGATTTGAGCCGTCCGTTTGATCAGGCCGACCCCCACGGAGCGATCTACGCCGCCGCAGCCGGATCGGGCAGTTGGCAATGGCCTGCGGATGATTCGCCCGGCAAGCCGCGCCCGGTACGTTGCGGGACCGGTCAGGGATCATGCCCCGCCAAGACCGTGCGGGTGTGTGAATCGGTGGAGGCCGCCCATTCCCGTCATAGCGATACACAGCGGGTTATCGAGCATCTTGAGCTAGCGGTCCAATACACCCACCTGGACAGTCAATGCAAATATGCGGTGGTCGCCCGGGGACAAGCCGATGCTTATCTTCGAATGCCCACGACGAAAGGCTATGTCGAGAACGTCTGGGACCACGCCGCAGGGATGCTCATCGCCACGGAAGCGGGGGCAGTGGTCACCGATATCACCGGCGCCCAACTCGACTTCGCCCACGGCCGGAAGCTGGTCGCGAACCAAGGCGTCGTTTGCGCCGCGGCCGGGGTTCACGGCAGGATCATCGAGGCAATAGAGGCGCTGGGTATCGCCGCGACGGTGTAGCCAGGGCCGATCCTCAACAACGGCAGTCAAACCGCGATGGAATGGCAAGCGTGGTTCACACTCGGCACGATCGGACTAGTGATCGGGGCTCTGGCCACCAATCGCATCGGCGTCGATGTGGTGATGGCCGGTGGCCTGACCCTGCTGCTGCTCTTTGACATCATCCCCGTGCAGGATGCCATCGCCGGCTTCGCCCATCCCGCCGTGTTGATGATCGCAGCCTTATTCGTGGTGGCGGCGGGGTTGCAGGAGACCGGCGGCATGGCGGCGCTCGCCCAGCGGTTGCTCGGCCGACCGAAGACCATCCGCAGCGCTCAACTGCGATTGATGACCCCGGTCGCTGTAATGAGCGCGTTTATGAACAACACCCCGATCGTGGCGATGTATCTGCCCATCGTCAACGACTGGGCCCGCAAGCTGCGGATCAGCCCTTCGAAGCTATTCATGCCGCTGAGCTTCGCGGCGATCCTCGGCGGGGCGTGCACCATGATCGGCACCGCCTCCAACATCGTGATCAACCGGCTCTACCTCACGTCACTGGGAAGCGAACCGGCCACGACATCCAGCAACGGCGGGCCGTTCTCTCCCGGCAGTTTCTGGGCGGTCACCGTAGTCGGATTGCCGGCGGCGGTGTGCGGCATCGGTCTGATCGTCCTGACATCGCGTTGGCTGCTGCCAGCACGAAAGCCGGCCACCCCCGTAACTGAGGAGGCAAGAAAGTACAAGGTGGAGATGGTGGTGCAGCCGGGCTCGCCGATCGTGGGCAAGACGATCGAAGAGGCGGGGCTGCGACATCTGCCTGGCCTCTACCTCACCCAGATCGAGCGTGAGGCGCAGGTTCTGGCGGCCGTGTCGCCCGGCGAGCGCCTGCAAGCCAACGATCGGCTGGGCTTCGTGGGAATCCTCGAGTCCGTAGTCGATTTGCGAAAGATCCGGGGCTTGGCGCCGGCCACGGACCAGGTCCAGAAGGTCGCGGCGGACCGCCGGCAGCGCACATTGGTGGAAGCGGTGGTGGCCCGCGAATCGCCGTTGGTGAGGCGCAGCGTGCGCGAGACACGGTTCCGCACGATCTACAACGCTGCCATCGTTGCCGTGCACCGCCACGGCCAACATATCAAGGCCAAGATTGGCGACATCGTGTTGCAGCCGGGGGACACGCTCTTGCTGGACACGCACGCGGAGTTCGTCAACACCTATCGCAACAGCGATGATTTCTACCTGGTCTCTACCGTGGAGGGCTCGCGACCCATCCGCCATGAGCGGGCCTGGCTGGCCCTGGGAATCCTTGGCCTGCTGGTGGTGCTCTTGACCAGTGGGTTGATTGATCCGGTGGCGGCGGCGCTGTTCTGCGCGCTGGCCATGGTCGGCACGCGCTGCGTGACGGGCACAATCGCCCGCAACAGCATCAACTGGCAGGTGCTTATTGTGATCGCGTCGGCGCTGGGCATGGGCGAGGCGATGAACCAGACCGGCGCAGCCCAACACACCACCGCGGCCATCTTGAACCTCTGCGGCGACCTCGGTCCGCACGCGATGTTGTTCGTCATCTTCATGCTCACGTCGATCTTCGCGCAGCTGATTACTAACAGCGGCGCCGCCGTGTTGATGTTCCCGATCGCCATGGAAACCGCTCAAGGTGTCAAAGTTGGGGAGATCGTCGGCGTTAGCCCTGAGCCCTTCGTAATCGTGTTGATGGTCGCCGCTGCTTGCAGCTTCATAACGCCGATCGCGTATCAGACAAATCTGATGGTCTACGGCCCGGGCGGGTATCGCTTCATGGATTATCCGAAGCTCGGTGTTCCGCTGACACTGATCGTGGCTGCGGTGGCCGTGCTCGTCACGCCGCTGGCCTTCCCCTTTCATCCCACTGGGTAGCGAGCTCGGCGTGCAAAGGCTTGTTCGCATCGCGGCCACAACGCTTGGCGTCATCTGCACGACCGTAGCGGTGGTCGTGGTGTTGGGGTGGTTGATCGGGCGCATTGCGTCCGACCGCTACAGTTGGAGTCAATGGCTGCTGTGGATTCCGACGCCCGCCGTGCTGCTGGCCACGCTCCTGGGTCTAGCCGGGGCAAGCCGGCCGGCCAAGAAGCCCCGTTTGAGGCGGCGCCGGCTCGGGATATGGGCAGCAATCGGCGCGGCCATCCTGTTCTACTTCACAACCATCGAGCATCGCTTCTGGTTTCGCGCTGCGGTCACCGACGTCCCCGGGCTGCGCCTCGTGCACTGGAACATGAGCCACGAGAAGCGCGGCCGGTACGACGCCCACGTTGAAAAGATCCTCGAGCTGGGCGGTGATCTGACGATCCTGGCCCACTCGATCGGGACGCGCCGATCGGAACGCCTGCAGGCCTGGCTGGGCGAAAGCGCCCAACCCGTGACGGTGCGGCCGTTCACCGTCCTTACGCGACTACCGATCCTGGAAGCGCGAGCACTGGTCGCCAACGACGACATCCTTGTGGCGATGTTTCAGATCGATACGAGCGATCGTCTCGGTCAGCCAATCACGGTTTACGCTGTTGACCTTCCGTCCGACCTGCGGAGGTCGCGGGCCGAGATCGCACGCCAGGCCCGACGTCTGCTGGAAGAAACCAATGCCCCGCCGCCGGACATCGTGGTCGGTGACTTCAACATGACCCGGGGCAGCGCATCGCTGCGCATGTTGTTCCCAGACCTGGAACACGCCTACAAGCAGGCCGGGCACGGCTACGGCGCAAGCTTCCATCGGGCCGTCCCACTGTTCCACCTCGATCATGTCCTGCTGGCTGATACGGTGCGGGCGTCAACCTACGAGTTGATTGATCCCCAGATCGGCCGACACCTTGTCCAGGTTTTGCATGTGGCCGCAAACCGCTAGCGCAGGATTTCCTCGGCCCGGGCGTGAATCGACATCGGATTAGATCGTCTGGCGATTGCCCTCCAAGAGCCCCGGGCTCCGCCCGGGGGTCAAACGACAGTGGATGTCCTCGCGCGTTGGCCCCCGGCAAAGCGACCCCCCGGCAAAGCCGGGGCTATGGGTGTGCGGCCCCGTCATCAATCCCGCAGCGCTCGCTCATCCAGGCCCATTGCTGGCGCAGTCCTTCTGCGAACGAGGTCTTCGGTTCGTAGCCGAGCTCGGCGCGGCTGCGGCCCAGGTCCGCCCAGGTGCGCTGGACATCTCCCGGCTGCATGGGCAGTTGTTCAATCCTTGGCGTCTTGCCCACGACGCTTCCGATCGCCTCGATCATCCTCCGCAGCGCGACCGGCTTCGACCCGCCGAGGTTCCAGATTCGGAAATGGTTTGAGGCTTGTCCGCCACTGGCGGAGAGGTTCGAGGCCTGGATGCGGTCATGCGCGGCCAGAATCCCGTGGATGATGTCATCGATGTAGGTGTAGTCCCGGCTGCTTCCCCCATCGCCGAACATTGGGACCGGCCGCCCGTCGGCGATCAGGCGCATGAACTTCCCGATCGCCAGGTCGGGTCGCTGGGCCGGCCCATAGACCGTAAACAACCGCACGCAAGCGATCACCATCTCGTACAGCCGGCTATACGTATGGCAGAGCAATTCGCCGGCTCGCTTGGTAGCGGCGTAGGGGCTGATAGGTTGATCGACCGGATCTGTTTCCGAGAACGGTCCCTCCCTTTCGGGGTTGCCGTAGACGCTTGAGCTGGAGGCAAAGACGAATCGCCGGCAACCGCAACGACGCGCTGCCTCCAGCACATTGACCAGCCCCTCAACGTTGACCGCCACGACGCGGGCAGGCTCTTGAATGCTGGGCCGCACTCCGGCAAGGGCCGCGATGTGGAACACGCTGATCGGGCGAACCCGGTCAAACACTCGACACATCGCCTCGCCGTCGCGAATGTCCGCCTCCACCAGCTCAAACTCGTTGCATTTCAACGGCGCAATATTCGCCACCTTGGCGGTGCGATCGTAGAACGGGTCGAAGTTGTCTACGCCCACCACCGCGTCGCCGCGGTGAAGTAGAGCGGCGCTGAGGTGAGATCCAATGAATCCGGCCGCCCCGGTGACGATTGACGAAGCTGGCATCATGAGGATTCCGTCCCGGTCACAGCATAGACGAGCGGCGGCCGGCCGGAACGAGCTGGGCACGGTCGGGCGAAGGCAGCTGAAATTGCCAAGAGGCCGTCCAGCCGCATCTTCCCAAAGAGTCGGCCTCGGTTCGTGGACCAATCGCCCTCATCGATGTTGTGAGACCTGCCCGGGGCTAATTGTGCGACTGGATGATGTTCCACATCGCCGTGTATTCAAAAGCGAGGTCGGATTCATCGATCCCGCCAAGCGGCAGATAGCCCTCGAGGCGTCTGAATATGTTGTCCCGCCAAAGGACCGAGCCGTCTGCGCGAAGCACATTGAGCCCGGTGCGATGATTGAAGTCGCGTACCGTTCGCAGACCGTCGGTCGCAATCACCAGCGAATCCCCTTGCTCGAGGCGCCGCCGCGTTCCGGTCTCCCAGTCCACGTCACCGGCGTAATGATAGTTCGTGTAGATGGGCGACCCCGCCGCCTGCATATAACGGTATTGCGGGTAGAGGGCATGGTAGCGTTCAAACGGATGCTCCCCGGTGTGGCTGGGGCAGTAGAACACCGCAGGAACGTCACTGTAGTGCTGGGCGTACAACCACCCAAGACCTTCCCAATGATCGCCAGTGGGATCCTGGCCGGTATGAGCGGCCATCATCTCCTGCTTGTTACCCCCGGGCTCACCATAGACGCTATGGGGCAGCCAACCGTTGTGTTCGTCGGCGTACATCACCGTGGACAGGCCCGTTTGGTGGAGGTTGGATGAGCAGATGACCTCGTACACGTTCTCCCGAAGCAGCGCGAGGGTTGGCAGCAACAGCGTGGTCAGCATCAGGGTCACTGTCAACACCACCAACAGCTCGAGCAAACTGAACCCACCTGCTGGACATCTAGGCCGGCCCAGGCCGCGCCGATGACCGATAGCGTTCGGCTGCCCCCACCCGTCGAATCGAGTTTGTAGCCCGCCCGCGACGTGAGCCACGTGGTCTTCCCCCCCCTTGGTTAGATTTCGCTGCGATCGGGTCGCCATTGCGGCACCCTCCCGCTGGCGACTGCTACCATTGGGACGCCAGTTCCCTTCCCGCCTAGGTAAAATATACCGACTTGAGCAGATGTACGACAAAAATATGCCAATTTTCGCCAACTGAATGTTAATCTAGGAAAGGAGGCCTGATCGTGCATAGAGCAGGTCGATGTATTGCCGCGAAAGCCGCCGGCCGGACGCAACCGGCTGTAAGCCTCAGGCGGATATGTCTTTGCAGGAGAGGACCCTCTCCATGAACCAGCAAGACTGGATGCTCATGCATCGCGTCGCGGCTGGTGACGAGGCAGCCGTGGTTGAGCTGTACGAGCGCTTCAGCTCGCTGGTGTTTAAGGTTGCGCGCCAGCTTCTTCCCACCCGCCCTGAGGCTGAGGACGCCGTTCAGGAGATCTTTGTTCGACTGTGGCAAACCGCCGATCGCTACGACCCCCGCCGGGCCAAGCTGGTGACCTGGGTCATGCTCATTGCTCGACGCCATCTGATCGATCGGATTCGACGCAACGCCGTCCGTCGCACCACGACCACCTACCAAGCCGAACCCGGCACCGCCAAGACTGACCATGGACCTGACTACAGTCCTCAGGAGGACGAAAGAAACTCCCGTTTGTTGCAACAGCTTGCTGGACTTCCCGAACTACAACGCGTCGTGATCGAACGGGCCTATCTGTACGGATTTACGCTTCGCGAAGTCAGCGAACAACTCGAAGCCCCGTTAGGAACGGTGAAATCCGCGCTGAGCAGAGGACTGGCCCGACTCAGAGAACGAGCAAAGGCCGATTGGGCCATGTGACTTACCAACGACAACGTGGTGGCGAAGCGCCCGGTGCCACCGTCGTTATTGGAGACTGATACACGATGACATCCCCCGAACCCATGACGAGGAAAGAACTCCTGGAGCTCGCCGCGCTGGACGTGCTGGGTCTACTGGACGAATACGAGGCGGCCTACTACACACGGTCGTTCCATCACGCGCCGGCGACGGTTCAAGACGAGATCAAACGCATCCAGGCCGAAGTGGCCAGCGACGAATCCCTGTTGCCGGGCGAGGAGCCGGACCCCTCATTGCGTGAACGCGTCCTGGCGGTGGTGGCCAAGGCCATCGAGCGCGAAACCTCGAAACTGGCCCCGCTGGCGACAATCGGCCGGGCCCGCCACGCACCCGCCGACGGGGACAGCCGGGTCCCGCTGCCCGCCTCCGGCCAGTTCTGGCGGGCGGCCTGCTTCGCGCTGGCCGGCATCACGCTCGTCTTCGCCATGTTCTACGTCAGAGCCCAACACTACGGGAACCGCGTCAGCGAGATCGCCCTGATCAATAACACCGAAGCGATCCTCGAAGAGTTGATCGGACCGACGTACAAAGATTTTCTCTTCGACCCCGATACGGTCCACATCGTGCTGATCGCCGGCAGCGCGGCGCCGAGCGCCAAGGCTGTCATCTGCATCAACGAGCGGACGAACGAAGCATTCCTGATCACCGACGGGCTTCGCCAGGCCGGTACTGGCGCATATACCCTCTCCGTCGTAGAGTCGGCCGGCGATGACAGCCGCAAGAATCTGCGCCGGTTCGCCAGCACCGGCGGGGTGCAGGGCTTCGCCCTCGGCACCGTCGCCATCGCATCCCTCGCCACGGCGAGCTGGCAGATCGTCAACTCCACCGGCCAGGTCATCCTCACCAGCGCCTGAGCAAGCGATAATGATTCATTTTGCAAACCGGGCTCGTCACGTCTCCGCAGCACGACGGGCCCAGGTTCGTTCAAGCGGCTCAAGCTCCTTGAGAAACTCCGCACGTTGCGCCTTGAGCGCCTTACACCGTGCACCATCTGTGTAAACCGTCGGATCAAGCATCTGCTGATCGACCTCGCCGATTCGCTGCTGCAACGCTTCGATACGGCGCTCCAGCCTGGCCAAGCTCACGCCACGCGCGGCCTCGGCTGCGGGCCGCCGGGATCTCGGCGACGTCGCAGCCCCGACCGGCGATCCACTACGGCTGCCCCGGTCCGCGACCGCATGACCGATCGCGCGGTTCTGCTCGGCCCAGTGCGAATATCGGCCGTGGAACACCCGCACCTCGCCGCGGCCGTCGAAGATCAATAGCGTCTCGCACGTCGCCTCCAGCAACGCCCGATCGTGCGTGACCAGCAAGAGCGTGCCGGCGTATCCCCCGCCGACCGAAAGCGCCTGCTCCAGTTGCTCCGCCGAGGGAATGTCCAGGTGGTTCGTCGGTTCATCCAGTACGAGCAGGTTATGTGCACCGGCCACAATCCCCGCCAGCACTGCCCGGCTGCGCTCACCCCCCGACAAGTCGCCCAGGAGCTTGTCTTGCTCGTCACCGGAGAAATGAAACGCCCCCGCCAGATCACGAGCCTGCTGCTCTGACCCCCGGGCCTGGCCGTCCAACGACACAATCACGGATTGCAGGTACCGCCACAGCGGAAGCTCCAGATCCAGGTGCTCCTGGCCCTGTCGGTAGTAGCCCACGCTCAGCCGCGATCCCGTTCGCACAGCCCCGCCCTGCTGCTCAAGCTCGCCTAGCAGGCATTCCACCAATGTTGTCTTGCCCACGCCGTTGGGACCGATGATGCCGACCCGATCGCCCCGGCGTATGGTCAGAGTCAGATCCTCAAACAGCACGGTGTCGCCGTACCGCTTGGAGATGCTCTCGGCAACGATCACCTGTTCGCCGGATCGCCGAGCCTTGGGCAGCGTCAATCTCATCACGTCGAGTTCGCTCGGCCGATCGATCAGTTTGTCGCGCCGGAAGCGTTCGAGGCGGCTCTGGCGGCCCTTGGCCTGCCTGGCCCGTTGGCCGGCTTTGTAGCGGGCGATGAACCGCTCTTCCCGGCGGATCATCTCGACTTGTTTCGCATACGTGCGAGCCTCGGTGAGCTTGTGCTGCCGGCGAAGATCAACGTACTTGCTGTAGTTGCCCGGATAGTCGCGCAGCGACCCGCGCTCGATCTCGATGATTCGACCGACCACCCGATCGAGCAGCCAGCGGTCGTGGCTCACCAGCAGCACCGCGCCGCGGTACTCCTGGGCCAGGAATTGCTCAAGCCATTGCCGGCCGTCGATGTCCAGGTGATTGGTTGGCTCGTCGAGCAGCAGCAGGTCCGGCTGTTCGAGCAACAATCGGGCGAGGCCGAGGCGCGAAAGCTGGCCGCCGGACAGCGCGGCCGTCGCCAGGCCGAACTGCTCGTCCGTGAACCCCATCCCGTGCAGCGCCGCGTCAATCTTGTGATCGACTGCATATCCGCCCGCGGCCTTGATCTGTCCATCCAGGGCGGCCTGGCGCTTCAACAATCGATCCAGGGGAACCCCCGACGCTGCGGTCATCTTCTCGTAAACATCGTGGAGCTGCTGGTGCAGCCGATGCAGATGTGCAAAGGCTCCTTCTGCCGCGTCGCGCAGGGTCTCGTTGGGGTCGAAGGCGGGGTCCTGGCGAAGGTAGCCGACTCCGGCCCCCCGCTGAAGCTGCACCGCCCCCGAATCAGGGCTGATCTCGCCGAGCATGACCCGCATCAGCGTGGTCTTGCCACTCCCGTTTCGCCCGACCAGGCCGATCTT
>JADFIM010000229.1 GCA_022566725.1 Planctomycetota bacterium | reverse complement strand
TTCAGATCGCGTCGACGCTGACTGAATGCCTGCCGGAGCCTGGGACGTGCGAGGCGCCGTTCAACACCACAATCACCCAGAACTTAGACGCCGCGGATGTCTCGGTGGGTGGCGTGGCGTGTCAAGCTGACAATATCACCACAGAGAACTCCTGGGCACGGTCGTATGACCTCTCCGTCGAAATTCCCGGCCAGGAATTCACGATCAACTGCGTTGCGTTCGGGGCAACAAACTCCGACAGCGCCATCGATCTGCTCGGAACCATCACCATCTACCGGGACACCAATGGCGGCGAGCCCGGCAGTCCCGGGGACGATTTGGTGGAGCTTGGTTCAACAGAATTCACCCTGGCTGCGGGCACCGACGGGACCCTGTTCTCGGCGCCCTTCGATCCGCCTATCGTGGCCCCGGCCGATTCGACGATCGTCGTCGCGATGGACCTGCCGAGTCTACAAGACTTGGGCGGCGATGGGTTCGCGGTGTACTCGGGTAATAGCGCCGGCGAGAGCCGTTGCACCTACCTGCTGTCCGAATCGTGCGGCATCACCACCTACACCTGTGCCGGCGACCTCGGCCCGTTTGGGGACCTGCATTGGCTCCAGATCCTGCGCGGTAATGTCGGCGGCGGCCAGCCCTGCCCCTGGGATCTCAACGACTCAAGCGACGTGGGCATCCTTGACCTACTCACGCTGCTGGCCGCGTGGGGTCCGTGCCCGGCGCCCTGCCCGCCGGACTTCGATGGCAGCGGAACCGTCGACATCTTCGACCTGCTCACCCTCATCGCCAACTGGGGAGCCTGCCCCTAACCCTCACTCGCTTCGATTCGCTTGAACCCCTTACCCCCGGCCCATCCGAGCCGGGGGTTTTTTATCCCGACATGGCTCCGCCCACCGCGCCGGACCGTCCTTCAGAGCCGGGCTGTCCCCAGCCCAGGGTCGGTTGCGGTCGTGCGCAGGCGCGCCCGCCCCATAAAGCCGCGACCGGTGGTCGCGGTCTTTTCTCACGCAAGGTGTTGACGCGATAGTCGCGCAACGAACCGCAGCTCCAGAAACTCATGAAGCGTTTGCGCTGACGCGATTCGGTCGATTGATGCAATCTGTTGCTTTGGGAGAAGCCCAGGGGGCTGATTCAGAGGTTCGATGAGCTCGACGCCGAGGAGCCAAGGGCGATGTCTCGGCCGAACTCGCCCGGCTCGAACAAATGCAGCGCTGCGGGATCAATGGAAAAGGTCGCTTGCGTGCCGGCCGAAAGGCGATCGCCGGCGGAGACACGGGCGATCATCCGATGACCACCGACTGTCTTTCCATACACGTCCATGCGATCGCCCAACGGCTCGGTCATCGTGACCTCTAGCGTCAGCCTCCATGCCTGGGGAGGAGGACCGGCCGGCGACCCCCCGGTTCCTTCGGGGTGTAGCGCTTCGGGGCGGATCCCCAGGACCACTGGACGACCGATGTATCCGGAGGCGGACGCCGCCATCTCATCCGACAGCCCCAGGCGCAGGGTGTGTGTATCGGTAAAGACCAGCCGCCCACTCTCTCGCAAGATTTGGCCGTCGATGAAGTTCATGGCCGGAGAGCCGAGAAAGCCCGCTACGAATCTATTCACCGGGTTGTGATATACCACAAGCGGCGCCCCGATCTGCTGAACTCGCCCGGCTGCCATCACAACGATGCGATCGCCGAGCGTCATCGCCTCTTCCTGATCGTGGGTGACATAGACGATGGTGGTTCGCAGGCGCATATGCAGGGCCTTGAGCTCGGCCCGCATCTGTGTGCGCAGCTTGGCGTCCAGGTTGCTCAGCGGTTCGTCGAAAAGAGAACATTGAGGATCGCGAACGATCGCCCGGCCGACCGCAACCCGCTGCTGCTGCCCGCCGGACAGCGCCGCCGGCATTCGATCCAGTAAGCCCGCGATGTCCAGCAACCCGGCGGCGTGGCGCACCCGGCGGTCGATCTCCGGCCGGCCAACCTTCCGCAGCTTCAGACCGAAGGCCATGTTCTTGTACACGCTCATGTGGGGATACAGCGCATAGTCCTGAAACACCATGGCCACGTCACGGTCCTTGGGATGCACGGTGTTGACCACGCGGTCGCCGATGCGGATCGTCCCGGATGTGATCTCCTCCAGTCCGGCAATCATGCGCAGCGTTGTCGTCTTGCCGCAGCCGGAGGGGCCCACCAACACGACCTGTTCGCCGTCGCCCACGTGCAGATCGAGATCGCGCACCGCAACGACGTTTCCCGGGTAAACCTTTGAGACCTTCTTGAGGACAACTTCAGCCATGGCGACGCTGCGTTTCGTTGGCGATCCTGCCCCATAGGATATCGTGGAGTCATGGGGGCGCCGTGCCAATCACGTCTGGGAGCAGGTGGTCTTCGGTCGAGCATCTTGCAGAACATCGCTTCGTCAGCGACGATGATTCCCGACGGCAACTCCGCCGCCTGGTTGGGCGTCGGCACAATGCCCGAGCAGCCGGACGTGCTGATCGTGCAGGAGGGACCATGAACGATCTTCTTGACCCGCTAGCCGGCATCGCCCGGCTCGTGAACGCTGAGACCCGATCGATCTCGGCCGAGAATCCCAGCGGGGCCAAGAGTGGCGGCGCCCAGGCGAGCCCGGGTGATGACAGCCATTGCGCACCGGCGGCACGAAACCTGGGCAAAGGTTGGAAGGTTCGGCCTTGCTTGCGAGACATCCAGCCGGGGCAAACCATGACCCTGGCCGACATCGCCGGCCCCGGCGTTGTCCAACACATCTGGTGTACCGCTGACCCGGCACTATTGCGCGGAATCATGCTGCGGGCCTATTACAACGACCGGAGCGATCCTTCGATTCAGTCGCCGCTCGGTGACTTTTTCGCCAACGGCGTGAACGGTCTCGCGACGGTCAACTCCTTACCCGTGGCTGTGAACCCGCGCGGCGGCATGAATAGTTATTGGCCGATGCCCTTCCGCAATCGCTTCCGCATCGAGATCACCAACGAATCGCAGCAAGCGGTCGGCGAATTGTATTATCAGATCACCTACGCATTGGGGGAGATTCCCGACGATGCGGCGTATTTCCATGCGAGCTGGCGTCGCGCGACCACCAGTCGCCAGCGACCCGAACACGTCATTCTGGCCGGCGCGATGGGACGCGGCCATTATGTCGGCACGTACATCGTCTGGAGTCAATTCGACCCGGGATGGTGGGGTGAAGGGGAGGTGAAATTCTTCATCGACGGTGATCCACCTGATAAGCCGACGATCTGCGGCACGGGAACCGAAGACTACTTCGGCGGGGCGTGGGCGTTCGCCGACATCGAGCCCGGCAATCAACTCCCAGCACCTTTCAGCGGCCCGTTTCTTGGCTATCCACAGGCGCGATGTATCGTTACGACGCGCCACGGGCCGTCTGGGCCAATGCACGGGTTATACCGTTGGCACATCCCCGATCCGGTCCGATTCAAACGCGACCTGCGGGTAAGCATTCAAGCCCTCGGATGGCAGGCCAACGACGCCTTCCAGCCCCTTGCCGATGACATCGCCTCGGTGGCGTATTGGTACCAGACGCCTCCCAGCGGCCTGCTCGAGCCTCCGCCGGAGGTCAACCGCCGCGATCGTAAGTAGGATTCCGTGCTTCGGATCGGCGTGGCCGGGCCTTCTTCGGACTGGGCCAGGCGAGCAAGACATCGTCCCGACGCCAAGTGGCCCCCGTGGACCTCGGCACGATGTGAGCGACACCCCCGCCGTTGAGAATTACGAGAATCAAAAGGAGTTGCTACCCCTTTGGGGCTTGCCCGGGCCCTGAATGGTGGTAAAGTATACATTGCGGTCGAGCGAGTTGCTGCATTCATGGGGTAGGCCTCGTCGGTGTCTCGGCAGGTCTCGGCCGTCACGTCTCCGGACCTGCACAGTCGTATGTGGGGAATGCATCCCAAGATGTCATTGTTGCCTGACGTTCGGCTCGGTCGGGTGGCAACCGTATCGCGCAGCGGCACAATGAATGAGGGTTGGGTCCCCGTAATGCGTGTGACGTCCCGAGTTCTCGGGACCGCAGAAAGGAAGCAATCGCCATGAAACGAAATCTTTCCAAGGGCTTCACGGTCATCGAGCTGTTGGTGGTCATCTCGATCATCGCGCTGCTCATCGGCATCCTGCTGCCGGCGATCGGCAAAGCCCGCGAGAGTGCGAAGGTCACCGCCTCAAAGAGCAACCTTCGCCAACTGGGTGTGGCCATGCA
>JADFIM010000228.1 GCA_022566725.1 Planctomycetota bacterium | reverse complement strand
CTGCTGGTGCTTTCGACCTCGGGCCAGAGCGCGAACCTCGTCGAAGCGCTTCGGATCGCCCGGCAACGCGCCGCGGCCACGATCGGCTTGCTGGGAAGCACCGGCGGTCGATGTGCAGGACTGTGTGATTATGCGCTGATCGTGCCGAGCGAGGATTCAGCGCACATTCAAGAGGCCCACCAGGTCGCGCTGCACTTGCTTTGCGAGATCATCGACCGGAGATTTGCGTAGCTTCCCAGCGCGCCGCGTGGGCGCGGCGGCTGAACTCACGTATCGCCGCCGACCTTCGACTCGATCTGCGTGTCGTCGTCGTCATCGCGGTCGATGGGCTCTGGTTGACCGATCAGGTGCGGCCCGGGCTTTCGCTTACGCCACTCGGCGTTCCCCGTCAGCTCGCGCACCGCCGCACGACCTTCGCGCATCACCTGCCGCTGCTGACCGGCGAATGGAGCGGGGGCCGGCGTGTGGGTCGCGTCATCACTCTCGCGATACAGATGCAGCGTCTGCGTCGGGAAGGCAAACGCCACACCGAGTCGATTGGCCAGGCGGATGATGTCCACTATCAGCCGATGGCGCTCGCGCAGCTCCGTTGACCAATCCGGGGCCTCGTAGAATGTGTACACCAAGACATCCAGGCTTGATGGACCGAATTGGTTCAGCCAGACCTGGTAATAGTCCTTGCGAGTATAGGGATGAAGGCGAATCAGCTCGCGAATGCCTTCGCAGAACGCTTCGATCTTCTGCGGCGGCGTGTCGTAGGTAATGGCGATATGAGTCTTCCATCGGCGGTAGCGGCGCTTGCCGAAGTTATCGACATTGGCCCGCACCAGGTTGCCGTTGGGAATGGTCACCAACGAGTTGTAGAACGTGCGGATGCGGGTGGATCGGAAGCCGAGGTCCTCCACGGTCCCCTCCACATCGCCGATCTGAACCATATCGCCGATCTGAAACGGGCGATCGACGATGACGGTCACGCTGCCGAAGAAGTTCTCCAGCGTATCGCGCGCAGCGAAGGCGAAGCCGATGCCGCCGATCCCCAAACCGGCCAGCAACGGGGCGATCTCGATCTTCAAACTGTCGGCGATGTAGATCAGGCCGAAGATGAAGATGAAGATCTTGACCGTCTTGCGCACGAGCGGAACGAGCAGATCGTCGATCTTCGTCTCGGTCTTGGCCGCTTTGGAGGCGAAGAATTCGCCGATGAGATCGGTGACGCGGAACGCCGCCCACACCCCGGCGAGCATGACGAAGAACCGGACCGCCGGCAGCAGCACCTTCAGCGCCTCGCTGGGCAGGTCCAGCAGGCGAATCGCCACCAGCCAGAACAGTGCCGCCACGGCCAGGCCAAACGGCCGGACCGTCTTTCGTATGGTTTCCGTGGTCGCTTCACCTTCTTTGCGGGCGATGATCCGCCGCGAGAGCATCGCCGCCAGGAAGCGCACACAAAGATCGAGGATCACCCCGATCAGGATCAGGGCGAAGAGTCCGATCCACTGCCAGTACTTCACCTTCAAGAACTTGCCGTCAACCAGCGCATCGGGCAGCTTGCTCTCAAACCACATCGTCAGGCTGCGCTCGGTCACGTCAACCAGACCCTCCAGAACCGGCAGGTGCCTGACGCGATCGCGCAGCTCACTGATGCCGGCCACCGTCTCGGCTGAGAACTTCCACCAGCCGTCTTCGGTCTTGGCCAGAACGATCTGGTGATCGCCGATGTCGGCCCGCCAGTTCACCCAACTGTGATCGGGAACGCGGGGGAAGAAGAGGTAGTTGGTGAGGTCGGCGTGCTGTGCACCGGGGGCAAGGACATCGGCCGAGGGATGCTGCCAGTACCGAACCTCTTCAATGCGATTGAGAACATCGAACAGTCGATCGGCGTTATCGCGGGCCGTTTCCTCTCCCTCGATGGTCAGGTCGAGGCACTTGACGGCCTGCTCCTCATCGACCGGCTCGTTCATCGCAGTGATGAACGTGCGCAGCGTGGACGCAGGGCTGTCAAACGCCTTCGGGACGGGTTTGGGTAGCGGCGGCGGTGGCTGGGTCGTCGGTTCGGTGGGCTGTGTTGCAGCTGCGTCAGCCCCGGTTGTCTGCGGATCATCCTGGGCGAGGCAGTGCTGCACAACATACAGCCCAACCCCCACCGCCAGCACCATGAGAAGTCGCCGGGTCTGCTTGGCCATGTCCCACATGCTACCGCCGATCCCACGCGGGCGCGCCCCGTTTGCGGCTGCTCCCACCGTTGTACCTGTAAAGCCGCGACCAGCGGTCGCGGGCCCGCCTCGGTCGGGTGCGAGCTATCATCCCGTGGCCGAGTGCACCATCACGAGGCAAGGCGTATGAGAGGTCCGGTCACCGCGAAGATTGGTTTGGTCCTTTGCCGGATCGTGGTGCCGTTGTGGGTGCTCTCGGGCGCGGTGTTCAAGCTCATCGAACGGAGCCCGCGAACACTGCCCCGGGAGACGATTCTCAACGTCGCCGACGGATTGGGCCTCCACCTGTACGGGCTGCTCGCAACCCTGATCGCGCTGGAGTTCCTGGCCATCGCGGTGATGGTGTTCCTGGGGCGGTTCGCCCGGGCGATGGCGTTGTTCATGCTGACCGCTTTCTGTCTGATCCTGCTGGGTGAGCTCGTGGGTGGGAACTTCACCGATTGTGGGTGTCTGGGTGCGAACTCGCCGCCGCCGTGGGTGATGCTCGCCATCGATGGCGCGCTGCTGGCCGGGGTGCTGCTGTTCAAACCTACGCGAGGCACCCCCACCGCGCGGGTGAGCCGCTGGCCGGTGGTGACTGCCCTCGTCGTCATCCTCGCCGGCTTCGGCACTAGCTTCAGTCTCGTGATTCCAGCCGGTCGGGCGCCCGAAACACCCAATGTGAACGGGCCGGTGCCACCAAACGGTCCGAGGGTCAATCCGGCACCTGCGACGCTACCTGGATATTGGTTCGCCAGCGAAGTCGAGTCTTGGATCGGCAAGCCGTGGCAGGAAATCGATCTGTTCAGGTACATGCGGAAATGGCCCAAGGAAATGGACAGCGCCAAGCGCTACGTCGTGTTCTATAGCCGGACCTGCGACCACTGCGAGGAGATGTTTCTGTACGACCTGACCGATCCTGCGCTGGGCTCGATGGTGACGGCGGTGGAGGTTCCCCAGAGCAAGAGCGTCCTGACAAGCTCCGACGCTTGGCCGATGCCGGCCACCGAATGCGAGCTGCTGGCTCTTCCGCTCGGGTGCGACTGGATCATCACCGCACCGCTGACCATCACCGTCGAGAACGGCATCGTTACATGTGCCACGGAAGGCGATCACATCCAGTGCATGGGGCTGGCGGATTGACTGTGGGGCCAGTGCCGAGCGAGCCCGCGGTCAGCCCAGAAGTCACCGGCCGACGACGGCCTCAAGCTGCTTTGCAGAATCCAGCAGGATCCACGCGCTGAGAAGTTCAGGCCGGCCGGTCGTCACCATCGCGTTGTGCAGCAATGTCTCGGCGTAGTGATACGCTTCGGGGGTTTCGGCGAGCAGAAACACGTGCAACGACCAGGGACGATTGGTCGCGTTGTCCGGCTGGGTGTTGTGAAGATGCCAGTCGCGGACGGTCATTGCGCGGCGGGCCCAGTCGTCACGATTGCGTAGGCGGGCCAGACCCCACAGCGCGTGCAGCCCACAGAGCTCCGCCTCGGTCCACACCTCGATCGCGGTGAACCGCCCGTGCGGCCACAATGACCCGTCCGTCGGTTCCTCAAGCAGCGGATCCACCTCGATGTCCGTCTCGACCAGCGCCCACCACAGCCCGACCTCGGCGGGGGGCATCGGGTCCGGGGGCAGCCCCGGCGAGAGGCCGCAGACCACAGCCGCAAACGGCCGCTCAATTGACGCCGCTGCGCCAACCGGGGGTGGAGCAGTCGCCGCCGGCGCGGCGATCGCCCGCAGATGCGATACCCACTGCGACAACGTATGCCTCGGCATCGCGGACCACTATGGCCCGCCTCAGCGGCCACCGCAACCTTCGACGCTCGGCTCGCAGGTCGCGGGGGCATCCACGGCTTTCGATTGCGTGTCATCGCGCCGCTGTACGAGCGGCGGCTAGACTGACCACGTAACGTCGAACCTGGGAGACCCCTGATGACTATGCCGCTGGCGCCCGTCCTGGAGAGAATTGATGCCCAGTTCGACCAGGCGCTCGATCGTCTCTGCACGCTTCTGCGGATTCCCAGCGTGAGCACCGACCCGGCCCACAAGAGC
>JADFIM010000227.1 GCA_022566725.1 Planctomycetota bacterium | reverse complement strand
GTTGAATTAAGCACATTACCGGCCGCAGTATATTCGATCAAGGAACCGCGACCTTCCGGCCGCGGCTATTTTCTCAAGCCGCAAATCTCAAGGCTCACGCCTCAAGCCTTCCGACAGCCACCGGGGAGACTCGAACTCCCAACCTGCGGTTTACAAAACCGCCGCTCTTCCAGTTGAGCTACGGTGGCGCGATCGACAGCCTATGTCGCTCTGGGGTGCGGTTCAACTGACAGCAACTCTCGGCCCTCGGCGAATGGTGACCGCCAGCAGGGTCAGGTCGGCGGGCGTGACGCCGGCCAATCGCCCCACTTGGCCCATTGTCGCGGGGCGGAACTTCGCCAGGACATCGGCTGCTTCGGCGCGCAGACCGGGAATGGTGTGGAAATCGAGCCACGACGGGATGCGCTGGCCGTCAGCCTTCGATTGCCGCTTGATCTCAGCGTTCTGGCGGACAATGTATCCCTCGTACCGCACGTCAGTCATGACCCGCTCCACCAATCGCCGGTCAAACTTGGCGTCAAGGCGGTCCAGCAGATCATCGACCGTCACCTCCGGCCGGCGGGCGATCTCGCGCAGCGTCTTGCCTTGCACCAGTCCGCCAACGGCGGAATCAAAGCGGTCGCGAACCGCCATGAGCTCGTCGAGCCGTTGCCCGAAGGCCACCCAGCGACGATCATCGACCAGACCGAGTTCCCGGCCGAGCGGTGTCAGGCGTTCGTCGGCATTGTCCGCCCGCAGCAGGAGTCGATGCTCCGCCCGGCTGGTGAACATTCGATACGGCTCACGGGGAGTCTTGGTGACTAGATCATCGAGCATCACGCCGATGTACGCCTGATCGCGGCGGAGGCGAATCAGGTCATCGTCGCAGGCTAATCGGGCCGCATTCAGGCCGGCGATCAGCCCCTGGCCGGCGGCCTCTTCGTAGCCGGTGGTACAGTTGATCTGCCCGGCGAGGAATAACCCTGCGATCGACTTGGCCATGCAGGTCGAGTCGATCTGGTGCGGCCAGATCATGTCGTACTCGACCGCGTAACCCCACCGCAGAATCTCCGCGCGCTCGCAGCCTGGCATCAGGTGCACGATGCGCTCCTGCACCTCGATCGGGAGCGAAGTGCTGATGCCATTGCAGTAGATCTCGTTGGTGTGCAGCGACTCCGGTTCGAGAAACACGTGGTGCGATTCGCGATCGGGGAAGCGAACGACCTTGTCCTCAATCGACGGACAATACCTCGGCCCACACTCGGCTTCGATTTGACCGGTGTACATCGGGGCCCGGTGCAGGTTCGCGCGGATCAGCTCGTGGGCCGCGGCGGTCGTTGCGGTGATATGACAATCAACCTGCGGCAAATGTGGGAACCGACCGGCGGGAAGCGCCCCCGGCGAGAGATCGGAGAAGGGGACCGGCTCCGCATCACCGATCTGTTCGTCGAGCCCGTCGAAGTCGATTGATTCACGTGCCAGCCTCGGGGGCGTGCCCGTCTTGAGACGCCCAAGCTCGAAGCCAAGTCGGCGCAGCGTCGCGGACATGCTGATGGCTGATCCTTCGCCGACGCGGCCGCCTTCGGTTCTCTTCTCCCCGGTGTGCATCAGGCCGCGCATGAACGTGCCTGTGGTCAGCACAACCGCATGCGTGCGAATCAAGCGCCTTCCCTTAGCCCCCGGCTCCGCCGGGGGGTTCCTTTGATACGCCGGCCGAGCCGATCCTACGTTCGAAAGGTTCCATTTGATCGTCGCTTGATCAGCGTGCATCACCCGAGCAGCCCTCGGCACGACAACTCCAACGACCCGGCCGTCTTCGACCACAATGTCATTCACCGTCCCGGCAATGATGTCGATGCTGGGGCGCGTGGAGATCAACCGCTGGACCTCAGCCGCGTAGGCATACTTGTCAGCCTGAGCCCGCGGGCCGCGCACGGCTGCGCCCTTGGAGGTGTTGAGCATCTTGAACATGATGCCGGTGGCGTCAATCGCCAGCCCCATCAAGCCGCCCAGCGCGTCGATCTCGCGCACCATCTGTCCCTTGGCCAGCCCGCCGATGGCCGGGTTGCACGACATCTGCCCGATGCGGGCCGGGTCCATGGTGATCAAGGCGACGCGGCCTTCGACGGACAACCCACGGCTTCCGCCGTGGGCTAGCGCTGACGCCGCCGCCCACGCTGCTTCGGTCCCTGCGTGCCCCCCGCCAATCACGATGACTTCGTAATGAGTATGCATGGCGATCAATAGTTTAGCCGCCGGTCGAAGTTCGGCGTACTCCTCCAAGCCGTCGGCAAGCGCGCCGCTCTACGAGCGGTGGCTAAACGAGTTGACGCTCACTCGTCCTCGACGACCCAGGTGTCGCCTTCGTGGAGCAGTGCGTGCAGATCGCCTTTGCCGTGGGTATGAATCGCTTGGCGAACCTGCTCGTGGACGACACGGTCGTAGGTGTCGTGCTCGGTGGAGGCGTAGATCACGCCTAGCGGCTCGGGGAACTCGGGGTGGGCAAGCTGCGAGAGCAGAAACGCCAGACCGCGGTCGGTCTCATCATGCACAAGCAGATCGTCCTCGGTCACGCCGTTGCCGAGCTGGACAACCTCCAGGCGTGTACCGTTCATTTGCAGGCCTTTGTTGCGCTCGGCTCCGAAGATCATGGGGGTTTCGTGCTTCAGCAGGATCGTGCTGTCCGGCTTCGTCTTCTTCTGCGAAGCGTAGAACCAGACCTGGTGGTTGTAGATGTTGCAATCCTGGTAGACCTCAACGAACGAAGTGCCGCGATGGGCAGCGGCGCGAAGCATGACCTCTTCGAGATGCTTGACGTCGATGTCGATGGACCGTGCAACAAAGGTGCACCCGCCGCCGATCGCCCAACTCAGCGGGTTCACCGGGTAATCGGGTGACCCGACGGGCGTGGACTTCGTTTTCTTGCCGAACTCGCTGGTCGGAGAGTACTGGCCTTTGGTCAGGCCGTAGATCTGGTTGTTGAGCAGGATGATATTGATGTCCACGTTGCGGCGCATCACGTGCATGGTGTGGTTGCCGCCGATGGACAGCAGATCACCATCGCCGGACACCAGCCACACGTCAAGCTCGGGGTTGGCCAGCTTGATCCCGGTGGCGAACGCCGGGGCTCGGCCGTGGATCGAGTGCATCCCGTACGTCTCCATGTAGTACGGAAAGCGGGCCGCGCAGCCGATGCCGGAGACGAAGACGTAATCCTCCTTGCGAGTCCTGAGCTTGGGCAGGGTCTTGCGCACCGCGGTAAGGATCGCGTAGTCGCCGCAGCCGGGACACCACCGCACATCCTGGTCGGTGGTGAAGTCCTTGGCGGTATAGGTTGGGAGTTGTGTATCAGGCATGAAGAAGGCACCAAGGCATCAAGGGATCAAGGCATCGAGTTTAGCCGTCGGTCGCAGACCGACGCGCTGCCATTCGTCATAATCTTCAACGTCTTCTTTACCAGGGCCTCCACCTGGAACATCTTACCGCGAACTTCATTGATCCCGATCACGTCGATCAGGAAGCGGTCACGGATGAGCATCCGGAGTTGGCCAAGGTTGAGTTCTGGAATGATGATGGTATTGAACCGGCTAAGCACCTCGCCGAGGTTGCTTGGGAACGGATTGATGTATCGCAGGTGTGCGGTGCTGACGCTGCGGCCGCGGCGGCGAAGCTCATCGCCGGCTGTGGTGATAGCGCCGTAGGTGCCACCCCAGCCAAGCAACAGCACATCGCCGGAGTCCGGGCCACGCACCTCCAGCGGCGGAATGATTTCGGCTGCCCTTTGCACCTTGGCGGCGCGGGTGCGGACCATGTGTTCGTGATTGTCGGGGTCGTAAGAGATATTTCCGGTCACATCCTGCTTTTCCAGGCCACCGATCCGGTGTTCCAAACCGGATGTGCCGGGAACGACCCACGGCCTTGCGAGCGTCTCGGGGTCACGCTTGTACGGGAGGTATGGACCCTCGGGATTGTTCGTTTCCGTGGGGTGGTTGACTTCGATCGGCTGGATGGCGTCGAGATCGGGCAGCAGCCAGGGCTCGGCGCCGTTGGCGAGATAGCCGTCGGAGAGGAACAGCACCGGACACATGCAGTGCACGGCGAGGCGGAACGCTTCCACGGCCATTTCGAAGCAGTCTGACGGGCTGCGCGGGGCAACGATCACACATGGCGATTCGCTGGGGCGGCCGAACATCGCCTGGAGCAGGTCCGCCTGCTCGGTCTTGGTAGGCATGCCCGTGGCCGGCCCGGCCCGCTGCACGTCAA
>JADFIM010000226.1 GCA_022566725.1 Planctomycetota bacterium | reverse complement strand
CAGGCGCACCAATCTCGCCCGCACGGGATTGCGTTCTACGTACCGCAGCGCCACCCGCTCGTGCGACACATCCATCGGGCAGGAATAAAAGCGGTTCTGCCACAGGTGCCCGCTGCGGCCGTGCAGGCGGTTGATCAAGCGCGTGTACAGCAGATGGGTCGTCCCCAGCGCCTTGGCCAGCGAGTCCTTCGCCCGAGGCACCGCCAGCAGATGAACGTGATTGGTCATCAAGCAGTAGCCCACGATCCGCAGTCCGAAGCGCTGGCATTGCTGGCGCAGTGTCCGCAGATACCACCGCCGGTCATCATCGGTGAAGAAGACATCCTGGCGATTGTTGCCGCACTGGGTGATGTGGTGCGGCAGACCGGGCACGATCACACGGGCCACACGAGCCATGCAATCAAGCTATTGGATTCGCTCCTGACCGTCAAGAAAGTGGTAACTGTCCCGACTGTCGCCCGACTGTCGCCCCGGCAGTCGCCGTCTGCACCTAGTCACAACGATCGTCCTCATGAGATCGGAGGGCGCTGGAGTGAGATCCACCTCGAAGATCATCACCACGGGAAAGTCGGGACATGTTCGACTCTCTCGGATAAGACATGATGCGTTGCTGGTCTAGAGGTTTGTTGAGGTCGGTGTCGGCCCGCTTGATGATACGCCAGTTCAGGCCGTTGTATTCGTATTCGCCACTGAGGTGAGTCGTGTACTCGACCCGGACCAGGCGGCTCCAGGCATCGTGGGCAGAGATGAACTGCGTTGAGCTGTCGCCGGTCTCCTCATGGCGATGGCTGGCGGCGTTGTCATCGGTGAGGCTGGGCGGGTCGTTGGCGATGTCGGCGTTCCGATCACGATCCAGCCGCTCCACGCTCCATTCGTGGCTACGCGGCACAACAGGTTGAGGCGGCCAAGGCGGCGGTTAGAATGGTGGGCGCGCCGCAACCGGCGCACCCATCCAAGGAATCCCGGCAGTGGCCTACCTTGACATCAAGACAGCCCAGGGCACGAAGCGGCTCAAACTTGCTGATGGCCCGATCAGCGTCGGCCGGCGGCCTGACAACACTCTGGTACTGGACGATGAGATGGCCAGCCGGCACCACTGCGTGGTCGAGCCGTGGGAAGGTGGGTTTCGGGTTCGTGATCTAGGCTCAAGCAACGGCACGAAGCTGAACGATGAGCGCATCACCGCTGAAATGCTCGACAACGGCGACGTGGTCCTCATCGGATCAACCGAGCTGCGGTTCATTGATCCCGAGCAGCAGGCGCCGCGCAAGCGGCCCAACGTCCCGGACTTCGAGGCAGCAGCCGACGACCGGGAAGACCGGCTGCACGTGCAGGCCACGGTGGATGTCGATCTGCACGGGGAAGTCGTTGACGCTCCGACACACTATGAGAAGAAGTTGCGGGCGATTATCGATGCGGCCCATGACAAGCCATTCGACGAGACCGACATCAGCTTGGTCGATTGTCGTGATGTGACCATTCACCAGGCGACGTCGAGCGGTCTGGAAACCGGCACCGAAGAGGAGATCGGCGAAGGGATTCGAGTGTTTCGGCTGCTGCTGCTGACATGCTTCCGTTCCCGGGCCACCGACTTGCACGTCGAGCCGCGGATCGGCAACGCCGCTGTGCGCATTCGCGTCGATGGCTACATGATCAGCGCCGTCGAGCTGAGCATGACAATCTTCAACCGCCTCTTGGGCATGGTGAAGATTCTCTGCCAGATCGACACCAGTCGAAAGAACGTCGTGCAGGACGGCCACTTCTCCGTGGCGGTCAAAGGCCGGCGAGTCGATTATCGCGTCAGCCTCACCCCGGCCATGCACGGCCAGAAGCTGGTCATCCGAGTGCTCGACTCGTCCAACGCCCCCAGCCGGCTGCACGAGCTCGGCCTGGTGCCGTGGATGTACGAGAAGCTGCGGAAGGTCGCGGTGCGCGACGCCGGGCTGCTGCTGGCGTGCGGGCCGACCGGCTGCGGCAAGACCACGAGCCTCTATTCCTGCCTCCGCGAGCTGGATGTCGAGCAGCGCAACGCCATCACCATCGAGGACCCGGTCGAGTACTACCTGGAAGGCTGCACGCAAATCCCCATCGACTACAAACAAGACAACACGTTTGCGACAATCCTGCGGTCGGTGCTGCGGCAGGACCCGGATGTGATCTTCGTCGGCGAGATTCGCGACATCGAGACCGCCACCGTCGCCATGCAGGCGTCGATGACCGGGCATCTGGTCTACACGACCGTCCACTCCAAGGACTCGATCGGCGCGATCTTCCGCCTCTTGGACCTGGGCGTGGAGGCGTATCTGGTGGCCAACGCGCTGGATGTCGTCCTCGCGCAGCGGCTGGTGCGCGTGCTCTGCCCGACGTGTAAGAAACCAGTCAAGCCCACCCCAGCCCAGAACATGAAGATGGGCAAACTCATGAGCGGCGTGCCGGAGATCTATGTGCCCGTTGGGTGCAAGCGGTGCCTGAAGACGGGCTTCATCGGCCGGCGGGCCATTTTCGAGCTGCTTCAGTTCAACGACCAGATGCGGGATGTCGTGCTCAAGACCCCGACCTTCCACGGCATCCACGAGATCGCCGAGCAAGGGCTCTTCATGACCCTTCAGCAGTTCGGCTTCCAGGTGGTTGTCCAGGGCGAGACGACCATGGAGGAGATCGAGCGCGTCGCGGGATTGGAGTAACGGCCGGCATTGCCGTTGCCCGATGGTGCGGATAGACTCCGTGGCCCCCAATGGAGGCCGAATCGTGCCTGACCTCATCGCGCCGCTCAAGACCGTCACCTTCACGGTCACCAACGTGCCGAAGCGCCCCGCTCAACGCAAGACCATCCTGCGCCTGATGCGGATGCAGCCGCACCTCAGGCGGGGCCTGAAGAACCTCGCCCGCCGGCGACGACAGCACGACAACGTTCCTATTCGCCACGGTGGGAAGATCTGGATTATCCGGGCCAAGGCCACCCGACTCGCCAACGTCGAACCTGGAGCCACGTTTACCCTCACGCTCACCCCACAGATCATCCCCGATCTCAAGAGCGTCGAGCGGTACCTGAAACCCCAACCTGCACGGTAACGAGAAGCTGCCGGCGTTCAGCAGTCGACCCGAAGCCGAAGCCCACGGGCTCAAGTCCATGGGATTCTTCTGAGCGCGCAAACGTGGCTTCTCGATCAGCGCCACAAATGCGCGCGTTGAAGCATCCTCGACCCGTGGTGCGCGCCGCTCCGGGTCTCCTTCAACGTACCGCTGACCTGCCTACGACCCTTAGCCGAACCAATGTTGAGGACGCGACGCGGTTACAGTATCATGGAACATCGCGATTCCCGTCATCTCGACCGGCACCCCGATTTGCCGAGCGCCCTGTGAGGACCTTCTCATGGCAAATCAAACCTCAATCGTCGGGACGCTCGCTCCGGAGTTTGACCTGCCATGTACGTCCGCACCCGAATCGACGCGCCGGCGAGCCGCTCTGTCCGAGTTCCGGGGAAAATGGCTGGTGCTGGTCTTTTATCCACGCGACTTTTCACTGCTGTGCCCGACAGAGCTCACTGGCCTGAGCGCGCGAATTGCCGAATTCCACCAGTGTGGCGCTGAGGTGCTGGGGATCAGTGTCGATTCGATTGAATCACATGAACGCTGGCTTGCCACGCCCAAAGCGCAGGGGGGACTCGCCGGGCTCAAGTTCGCGTTAGCAAGCGATGAGGATGGGGCCGTATCGCGTGCCTACGGTGTTTTTCTGGAGCAACAACATCTCGCTCTGCGCGGGCTGTTTGTCATCGACCCCAATGGTGTATTGCAGTACAAGACGGTACACAACCTCGCTGTGGGTCGTCGCAGTGAGGAAATCATCCGAGTCTTGTCAGCCCTGCAGACTGGAGGTTTGTGCGCGGAGGACTGGACGCCCGGTCTCGCCACAATCGACCCAACTCGCGCGCTGGGCCCCGGCAGCGTGGTGTCGCATTATCGCATCGAGGAATACATTGGCGCCGGGTCGTTTGCTTGCGTATTCAGAGCACACGACACAACGCTCCAACGCACAGTGGCGCTCAAAGTTATCAAGCCGGATAGTCCTCTGACTCTGAGCGCCGTTCTGGATGAGGCCCGCTCGGTAGCGGCGCTGAATCACCCCAACATTTGTACGGTCTACGCGGTGGATGACAGTGAGGGCATCCCGATCATTGCCATGGAGTACGTCCCCGGCCGGCCGCTCAGCAAGGTCTTACAGGGCTCGGCGCTAGAGCAAAAGG
>JADFIM010000037.1 GCA_022566725.1 Planctomycetota bacterium | reverse complement strand
AGGTGTACGTGTCGTCTGCCGCGGGCCCTGCTTGGGTTTCACCGAACCGCGCGCCGCGCATCTTCAAGTAGAGGAAATCCCGCACCGCTTTGTACTCGGACAGCCCCACGACGGCCATCTCCGCAGAGGCGCTGCCGGATGCCGTCTGAATGTGAATCGTTCCCAGGCCAAGCCATCGCTCGAAGAGGCCGCGCGACAGGTGGATGTCCTGGATGCGGGCGTAGGTGAGGAAGATCTCCCGCCGCCACAATAACCCCCATGACATCGCGACTCCTTCATCATCGAAGCGATAGCGGAGCGTCTCGTATTTGAAATAGCACGGCAGAAACACGAACGGGAACGCCGGCCCGGCCAGCGCGCACCGCATCATATAAAGCATCAGCAGCTTCTTATCCGGCCGTTTGATCTCATACACGCGGTCTTTGTCGAATTCAGTCATCAGCAGGTCACGGATCGGCGCCGACCATAGCATCATCGGCGATGATGGTCGACCTCAGCCCGACCGAGTTCGCCGCGCACAAGATCCCGCGGATATGCATCCGCGGCTACGAAGCTCCAGATCATTGATCCGGCGCGACGTTGTTCCACGCTCGGCCGTGCGCTGCCAGCAACTCGTCGGCTGAGGGCGGACCCCAACTGCCAGGTTGGTAGTTGGCGTGGATGTTGCCGCGGAGCGTCCGCGCTTGCGGCCCGAGCAACGGCATCACGGCCTGCCAGGCGGCTTCGACTTCGTAGCGGTGCTGGTACAGGGTCTGATCGCCGCGCATGGCGTCGAGGATAAGTGGGCCGTAGGCCTCCACCGGTTCGGCCCCGAATCGTTTGGCGAAGTCGAAATCCATGGCCACCGTGTCGAGCCGGACGCCGCTTCCGGGCACCTTGCCTTGGAACCGAAGACTCACACCACCGCCCGGCGAGATTTCAATGATGATTTGATTCGCCGGCTGAGCACCGCCCGCGGCGAATTGATCGATGCGCTTGAACAGGTTGGCCGGTGGCTGCTTGAATTGGATGACGATCTCGGTTCGCTTGGCCGCCATCCGCTTGCCGGTGCGAATGTAGAAAGGCACCCCCGCCCAGCGCCAGTTGTCAAACCGCAAGGCGATCGCGGCAAAGGTTTCTGTCGTGGTCCCTGTAGGAACCCGCGGATTGAGGTGATAAGCCGGCTCCGCATCGTCACCGGCGTATTGTCCGAGCGTGGCAACGTCTTGCAGCCGGTCTGTCGGCACCGCTTCGATCGCGTCGAGGACCTTGATCTTCTCCTGGCGAATGTGATGGCTG
This sequence comes from Planctomycetota bacterium, assembly GCA_022566725.1. GTDB lineage: Bacteria > Planctomycetota > Phycisphaerae > Phycisphaerales > SM1A02 > JADFFQ01. Next base: position 14,300 of record JADFIM010000037.1, on the reverse strand, counting down.
GTGAAACTCGTGGGCGGCTCCATCGCCACCAGTGCCAACACCTGTAGCAAGTGTGACTGAATCATGTCACGAATCGCCCCCACTTCGTCATAGTATTGGGCGCGATGCTCGACGCCGACCGTTTCAGCGGCGGTGATCTGCACGTGATCGATGTACCTATGGTTCCACAGTGGCTCGAAGATGGTGTTGGCGAAACGGAACACCAGCAAGCTCTGAACGAGTTCCTTGCCCAGATAATGGTCGATCCGATAGATCGCGTCCTCTTCGAAGACCCGGCCCAGTGCCCGGTTCAGAGATTGCGCTGATTCGAGGTCCCGGCCGAAGGGCTTCTCGACGATGATCCGCTGCCAGGGCATCTTGTCGCGGTCAATGGTGCACCATCGCCGCCCCTCCGCCACCAAGCAAGAGGCTTCAATGCGCTCAACAATCGGAACGCACAGCGACGGAGCCACCGCGAGGTAGAAAAGGATGTTGTCCCGACCGCCATGCTGCTGCGACAGAGAAGTGATGCGCTGGGCCAACTGGGGATAGATCTCGGCACGGGTCGCGCTGCCGGGAAAGTAGTAGATGCGCCGGGCGAAATCGGCCCACGCGGCCGCATCGAAGCGCTTGGCATGCCGCTTCACGCATGGCTGGAGCTTGTCCCGCCAGTCGTCATCGCTCATCTGGGTGCGGCTGACACCCAACAGACAGGTGGACCTGGGCAGCGCCCCCGCGGCCGCCTGCTCGTACAGGGCCGGGATCAGCTTGCGCGACGTCAGATCGCCGGAGGCTCCAAAGATCACCACCACGCACGGGTCAGGCTCGGCTGCCATGAAAACATGATGACGGCGAGGCGGTGGCTGTCAACGCAGCCCAAGGCCCACGGATTCCAGACCATGGCCATTTTTCTCTCGATCAACCCTGAGGAATCGAGCGCCGTCTACGGCCGCGGATGGTGTTTTCGCACCACGTCACGAAGGCGGGAGTGGTCCACGTGCGTGTAGACCTGTGTCGTCGAGATGTCGGCGTGGCCCAAGAGCTCCTGTACGGTGCGGAGATCAGCTCCGCCGGCAAGCAGATGCGTGGCGAAGCTGTGGCGGAGCATGTGCGGATGAATCTCCCCAAGCCCGGCGAGCTGTGCGTTGCGGCGAACGATCTGCCAAACCGCCACTCGCTCCAGAGGCCGGCCGGTGTGCGACAGCAACAGGTGATCCTCATCGCGGCGATCATCGAATCGCGCAAGCTGGGGTCGAAGCTCGGCCGAGTAGCGGTCGGTCCAGCCTTGAGCCGGCTTGCCGATCGGGACCAATCGCTGCCGGCTTCCCTTGCCGGTGACGATGAGCACGCCGAGGATCGCGTTGTACTCGTTGACCGCCAGCGTTGCGACCTCGGAAGCTCGAAGACCGGCCGCGTACATGAGCTCGAGCATCGCCTTATCGCGCAGCCACAGCCGGCCGTGTTGGGGCGACGGGGCGGCCAGCAGCGTCCTCATCTTCTTCGGCGAGAGCACACCGGGCAACCGCTTCCAACGCATCGGCGTTTCCAGTAAGCGGGCAGGATTGTCCTCGACCAAGCCGTTGGCGGACAGATACCGAAAGAACACGCGGATCGACGCCAGGTGCCGGATAATCGACGCCGGTTGCAAATTGCGGACTCGATGGAGGCGCCTCAGATGCTGCGCAAGATGCTCGGGCCCAACGGCTCTTGGCCCACCGATGCCATGGCGGCGAAGGTCCGCCAGCAGATCGCCCAGATCTCGGCTGTACGCGTCAAGGGTCGCCGGGGCCAGGGCGGCCTCGACCCGCAAGTACGTGAGAAACTCACGCAGCGGTTGCGCAAAGGGGCAGGCAATATCCATTCACCAATACCCAACCGCAGGGAAAGGTCCAACCGCGGCGCCTTGGGGCGTCGTCCATAACACGGCCCGGCACGAATCGAAGATATCGACCGGGATTCGGGCTGGGCCGTAGAAAACTCCGCTCCAAGCCATGCGGTTCGATCGTCGTCACTTGCGCAGCGATCGCAGAAGTTGCGCCTGGCCGACAAGTCGGCAGGTCGGGCGCCCGCCCTTCCTGGCCAAACGAACACGATCTTGCGGGATCCCCGCCTCCATCGTCATCGGGCACGCCGATTGCCATCGCTTCTCCGTGCAACCAACAGCGGCAAGGAGTGCCCGGTGCGGGAGCATATGTACAAGGTGACCGATCAAGCACCACGACCCGGCGAGCGAATCGGCATCGACGGCCGGCGGAGGCCGCCATTGCGGCTCGCCGTGGAGACGATCCGATTGGTCCGCGAGGCGGTCTCAACCCACCTGATCCTCTCGGCGAGACTGCGGACCGAGGTAGACCCAGACCACGTTGGTGCGATGGGCGTCCCGGAGAGCGCGAGATGAACTACGGGCTGTATCTTTCCGCCGCCGGCGTCATCACCAACCTGCATCGCCAGGACGTCCTCGCCAACAACCTGGCCAACGTCAACACGGTGGGCTTCAAACCCGACACCGTCTACACCCGGCAACGCCTGCCGCAGCGCCAGGAGGCTGCCCTGCCCATCAAGCCACATTGGCTGCTGGAGCAGCTCGGAGGCGGACAAGCGGCCAACCCGACATTCCTGAGCTTCCGCCAGGGCAACCTCCTGGAGACCGGCAACGACCTGGATCTGGCCATCGACGGTGACGGGTTCCTCGTCGTCAGCGCCACCTCCGGCACCGGCAACGAGTCAATCCGATTGACCCGAGACGGCCGGCTGACTCTCAACGCCAATGGCGAGCTCATCCTGGCCGCAACGGGCATGCGGGTGCTGGATGTCAACGATCAACCCATTCGGCTGGATGGTGCAGCAAAGGTTGAAATCAAATCGACCGGCGAGGTCATCCAGGACGGCCAGGTCCGAGCCACGATTCAGATCACCTCGCCTGCGGATCCGAGCAGATTGACCAAGGTCGGCGACAACCTGCTGCGCCTGAGTTCTTCCGGCCCAATTGAACGTGCCCCGGCCGGGGGACGGCTGCTCCAGGGGCACCTCGAGGCCAGCGCTGTGGACCCGATCATGACTCTGAACGCCATGATCAGCGCGACCAAGGCGGCGCAGGCCAACATCAAGATGATGCAGTACCACGATCACATCATGGGCCAGGCCGTCAACACACTCGGCCGAGTAGCCTAGGCATGTTTAGCCACGCGCCGAAGGCGAACGCTTCCTGAAAGGACACCATCATGGCCATCATTGCTCTTCATTCCGCCGCCACCGGGCTCAGCGCCCAGAGCACCGCCCTGGACGTGATCGCCAACAATCTCGCCAACGCAAACACCGATGGCTTCAAGGCCAGCCGGGTCAACTTCCAGGACCTGCTGTATATCGAGAAGGCCCAGGCGGGTTCGGTGAACGCCAACGGTGATCAGCGGCCGGTGGGCATCTATGTCGGCCTGGGCGTCAAGGTCGCCGGCACCCAACTGGACTTCCGAACGGGATCGGTCAACCGCACCGATCGGGATCTGGACGTGATGATCGACGGGCCAGGCTTCTTCCAAGTTAAGATCGACAATGATGTCGGCGACGGATTCGGGTACACCCGCGCCGGCAACTTCGCGCTCAATTCAGAAGGCGAACTCGTGCTGATCACCGATCAGGGCCGGCGACTGGTCCCCAGCATTCAGATACCCGAGGGCGCGAGCAACATCTCCATCAGCGATGACGGCATTGTGACCGTTGACGTGCCAGGCCAGGTTGAACCGGACGAAGTCGGACAAATCGAGATCGCGACCTTCATCAATCCGGCGGGACTGAAGCAGATCGGCGAGAACCTCTTCATTCCCACCGCCGCCTCCGGAGACCCGTCAGTGGGCGACCCCGGCCAGAGCGGGCGAGGAATCCTTCGTCAAGGATTCATGGAAGGGTCCAACGTCGATCCCATCACTGAATTGGTGAATCTCATCCGCACCCAGCGCGCCTTCGAGCTCAACAGTCAGTCGCTCCAGGCCGCGGATGAAGTCCTTCAAACCCTTAGCAACCTCCGGCGGTTCTGAGCAAGGCACTAGGCACTAGGCATTAGGCACTAACGATGAAATACCAAGGTATCGAGAGAGGCCGTCAGGTGGTGGGGCATCGCGTTTCGCGGGCCGGCTTGCCCGGCCGCTTGACGCATCGCGTTGCGGCGATTGTGCTCGTCACCGTCGCCAGCGTCGGTCTCATCCGCCCGGCCATCGGCGACGAGGTCGCGCTGCGAAGCTCGGTGCGGCTGCCGGGGGGCGCAACGGTCGTGCATCTGGCGGGCATCGCCACCCTGGCCGGGCCGCACGCCGAGCGCTGCGCCGACACGATCGTCGGCCAGGTCGGCGACCCCACGCAGGTGCTGGAGATCTCCATCGGGCAGGTGCGCCAAGCCCTCACCGAGGCCGGTGTGCACTGGGGAAAGGTGCAGCTCAGCGGCAGGAAGGTGATCGTCCGGCCACAGGGGCCTACGAACACGAGCCCGCCGCTGGCCATGGCGCCGGCTTCGATCACCAAGTCGTCCGGCCAACGCGTGCCCCAACGTAGCGTCGTAACAGAGGAGCCGGCGCAGGATCTGATCGAGCTTCCCACGCTACGAGGGGCCGTCGCCAGATTGATTGCGCAGGGCCTCCACACTGATCCAAGCGACCTGCGGCTCATCTTTGACGACGACGACGCGGCCTTTCTCAGCACCCGCGAAGAGGTCTTTCGCTTCGAGATCCAACCGTTGGGCAGCCTCGGCAGCAACCGAATCGAGTTGAGCGTGCGAGCATGGTCGGCAGATCGCGTCCGGCAAACGCAATCGTTGACCGTGCGGCCGATGATCAGGACCCATGTCGTCCTACCTCGCTACGACATCGACCGGGGTGTGCAACTGAGCGCTGAAGACTTGTCCGTCGAAGACCGGTGGCTCCCTCCGAGTCAATCCAACGCGATGAGCACCCTTGTCCAAGCCGTAGGGCGGGTGACGACAACCAGGCTGCGTGCGGGTCGCATGCTTCGTGCGAAAGACGTCAAGCGGGAGGTGCTCATTGAACGGGGCGACCGCGTCATGGTTCGCTGCCTCGTCGGCGGCGTGGTGATCAGCCTGGAGGCTGAGGCACGCAGCGGCGGAGCCGAAAACGACCTGATCGAGTTACGCAAGCTCGGCGAACGCGACACCTTCTTCGGCATCGTCACGGGACCGGGGGCCGCCATCGTTGACCTGAACCGCTAGACACGCACTACCCTTGGCGACGGGAACACTGAGATGATCACCTATGCACCATTGAGGAGCCGAATCACGGATAGCCGAATCAGTGTCATCCTCCTCGCCCCCATGTTTGCGGGCCTATGTTCGATCAGCTCGATAGCCACGGCGCGGGAACCTGAACCCGCAGACGAGCCGGCGACGAGTTCGCTCCTGGCCACCGCGACGGCAACGGCGACAGTCGCGCACGCCGGCCGCTCCGATGCGGCTGAGCCGCACGCTCTGCGCGATGTCAGCATGTTCGCGGTCGCCTCGCCCGAGTCGCGAGAATTCCAAAAGCACGATCTGATTCAGATCGTCGTGCGCGAGACCAGCCGCGTGGACACCCGCCACCAGCTTGACGCCGAGAAGGAATACCAGATTGACGGCAGCATTCCAAGATGGCCGGCTCTGTCGCTGCGCGACCTGCTTGACCTCCGTATCGATCCCGGGCGCACTACCGGTCGGCCGGAGCTTGAGCTGGAATTCAACAAGGGGTTCAGCGGCAACGGCCGATATCGCCGCCAAGACGACCTGACCGCCCGGCTCACCGCCGAAGTCATCGAGGTGCTGCCCAACGGAAGCCTGGTGCTCGAAGCCCGCTCACACATCAAGACTGATGAGGAAGAATCAACGATCACGGTCACGGGCATCTGCCGACCCGAGGACGTCACGGCCGCCAACACCATCCTCTCCAATCAGATTCATGATCTGAAGATCGAGAAGATGCACGAAGGCGAACTCAAGAAGGCCAACGAGAAGGGCATCATCGCCAAGGTGCTCGACACGATCTTCGCGTTCTAGGAAGGCTCGAGGCTTGCAGGCTTGGGGCCGTCAGCGATATCGCAACTCGCGATCGAAGAACTTCAAACATGCGGCGTCCTTCGCCATGCCCAGCGTTTCCTCGGCGACTTCGTTCGCTCTTTCGCAGCCGGCTTTGAGGATGTCGAGGATCGCGTCGTCATCGCCCTCGTAGAGCCCACGGCGCCGGCGCATCGGCGCCAGCAGCGCATTGACGGCTTCGGCGACCTCCGGCTTGATGTGCCCGTCACCGATGTTATCGCCGCGAGCATAGCGGTCTCTCAGCTCGGCCACCCGATCCTTGTCTTGGATGAACGTATCAACGTACTGGAACAACGCGTTGTTCGGATCACCCGGCTCTGTGGGGCTTTGCCGACCGGTGTAGATCTTGGCGATCTTCCGTTTCACTACTTGCGGGCTGTCCGTGATGAAGATGGCATTGTTCAGCGACTTGCTCATCTTCAACTTTCCATCGGTCCCAACCAGCCGTCCGACTGGGCCCACGTCGGCGACGGGTAGGGGAAACACACCGCCGAGCTTGACGTGGTCGGCGTCCGCAGCCTGATCGGACACGCCGCAATAGAGCTGGTTGAACCGCCGGGCCACCTCGCGCGTGAGCTCGATGTGGGGGACTTGATCCTGGCCGACGGGCACGCTGTGGGCTCGAAACGCCAGGATATCGGCGGTCTGACCGACCGCGTACAGGGGGAAGCCGAAGCTATACCGGTCGCCCAAACCGCGGTCTCTGATCTCGTCCTTGAGGGTGGGGTTGCGCATCACCCGATTGAACGGGAGCAACATCGCAAACAGGTACGTCAGCTCCGAGATCGCCGGGACTTCCGTCTGGAGGAAGATCGTTGAGCGATCGGGGTCGATCCCCATGGCCAGATAGTCCCGCACGATCTCCAGGCAATCTCGCCGAATATCGGCCGGCTCCTGGGCCCGGGTAGTGAAGGCGTGCATGTTGGCGATGATGAAAAAACAGTCGTGCGTCTCCTGAAGCTCAAGGCGGCGCTTCACCGAACCCACATAATGACCGAGGTGCAACTGCCCGGTGGGCGTGTCGCCTGTGAGGACGCGCGGCTTTTGGGAGCAGACGGTGGACATAGGGCGGTACTGTAGCAGCCGGCCGCAACCTCGGCCGGTGGTTCATAAGGCGCAGATCAACACAGTCCGGGGACCAGCAGTGGGGCCAGCGCGAGGTTCGCCGCGTTGAACAGGGCGTGCATGGTCACCGCCGCTGCCAGCCGCCCTGTCTTCTCGTATACCCACCCGAACCCCACCGACAGGACGAAGATCGCCGCCACCGCGTGCCACTGCGCCACATCGAGGTGCATCAGCGCGAAGATCGCGCTCGTCGCGATGATTGCCGGCCAACGCCCCATCCCGACCTGCACCATCACCCGTTGAAGTATTCCCCGGTACATCACCTCCTCGAGAAGCGGGGCGGCGATTACCACCAAAGCGACCATCACCAAGAACCATCCGTCCACGGGGCTGCTCAGAAGGAGATTCAGCGTATCGTGGGCGATTGGATCGACCGGCTCATCACCCAGGTGTTCCACAAGGTAGCCTGCCGCATATGCAGCGCACGTAACCATCGGCCAGAAGACCAGCAACGCGCCGGCCCCAATGAGCGACGCGCGAAGCGGTCCCGGTCGGCCTGCGGACGATCGAGCGGTCGCTCGCCGGCAAAGCCAGACGAATACCGCCACGATGATCGCCTGTCCCGCATACCGGCCGATCAGGAGCCTTGCCTGGTCCTCCAAGGGCCCAACGGTGATCTGATCGCCCCCGAGAACGTCTTGGGCGACAAGACCTCCGAGCTGGTCCAAGAGCAGCATGCCGAAGAACATCGCCGCTCCGGCCAGGGCTGAGAACGCCTCCGGTCGCCCCGGCGAACCAGCCAGCCGATACCAGCGCCGCCAGATGAACAATCCAAGAGCAAGCGGCGCCGCGATGACCCCTGTAACGATGAGAACGGTGAGACCGGCCAAGCTGATTTCGGGTCGCTGGGGCACCGCTTGAGTCGCGGCAAACCCATCCTGCTCGACCGGCCCGGCGGCGATCGCTTCTCCACCGGCATACAGCACGAGTACGATACCTACGATCCCCATGACCAGTGTTCTGGACAAGATCATCGCCCGCAAACGGGTGGAGGTGGCCAAGGCCAAGGCCGCGACACCGTTGGAGACGCTCAAACGGTGCGTTGCGGACATGGCACGCCCGCGAAACTTCTTTGGCGCAGTGGTCAACGAGCGCATCGGTCGCCAGACCCGGATCATCGCCGAGATCAAGAAGCGCAGCCCGTCCGCCGGCGTCATTCGACAGGATTTCAACCCGGCACGCATCGCCAAACAGTACCACCAGGCCGGTGCGGCGGCGATCTCATGCGTCACCGACGAAGAGGACTTCGGCGGGCACCTCGGGTACATCCAACAAATCCGGGACGCTGCTCCTCTGCCCGTGCTTCGCAAGGACTTCATCGTCGATCAATACCAGATATGGGAATCTCGGGCTGCCGGAGCCGACGCCGTGCTACTGATCGCAGAGGTGCTTGAGGAAGGCAAGCTCCTGGACATGATGATCCTGGCACGCGAGCTGAGCATGACCACCCTCGTCGAAGCACACGAAGTCGATCGGCTGCTGAAGGTGAGGCACTACATCGGCTTCCCCCATGCCGGCTATTCGCTGCTGGGCATCAACAATCGTGACCTCAAGACCATGAAGACCAATCTGTCGCACATCTTCCGCCTGCTGGAGTTTGTGGAGAACCGCAACGTCGTGGTGTGTGAGTCCGGCATCTGCTCCGGGGCCGACCTGGCCCGGCTTCGCCAACGCGGGATCAACATCGCCATCGTGGGGGAGCATCTGCTTCGGCAGCCGGACCCCGGCCGGGCGTTGCGCGAGCTGCTCGGCCCAAAGCAGCCAACCGAGCGCTGAACGTGTGCCGTGCGGTGCGACCTCATCATCCCAGCCCGCAACGAAGCCTCGAACATCGAGACCTTGTTCGACGCCCTGGAGCCGCTACGGGGCCGGGTCGTGCGCCACATCATCCTGGCCGACAACGCTTCGACCGACGGGACCGCCGAGGCCGCCTCTGCCCGCGGCGCGATCGTGGTGCACGAGCCCAAACGAGGCTACGGAGCCGCCTGCCTCAAGGCCATCCAATGGATCGAACAACAAGACCCGCCGCCGGAAGCCGTGGCCTTCCTTGATGCGGACCTCTCCGATGATCCCGCTGCATTGCCAACACTGCTTCAACCAATTGAGCGCGGCGAAGCCCAGATCGTCATCGGGTCACGCGTCCGACTCGCCGAGCCGGGCGCGCTGAACCTTGCCCAACGTTACGGCAACCGCCTGGCCTGTTGGCTCATGGCCCTGCTCACCGGGCGGCGGTACCGCGACCTCGGGCCGTTCCGTGCCCTGCGCTGGACGACATTGCAACGGCTGAATATGAGGGATCGAACATGGGGCTGGACGGTGGAGATGCAGACCAAGGCCGCCCTCATGCGTATCCCGACCGTTGAAGTTGACGTGCCCTATCGACCCCGGACCGGCGGTCGATCCAAGGTCTCCGGAACGTTTTGGGGAGTTGTTGCCGCTGGAACCAAGATCTTCTGGACCATCGGCGTCCTCTGGTGGAAGCACCGGTTTAGCCGCCGCTCGGAGAGCGGCGCGACGCGCGGGTCTGCGACCCGCGGCTAAACATTCGCCCCGCTGCGTCAATCTTCCGGCAGCTCGTCCACCTTTGCAGCCTGTTCGGTGCGAAACTCGACCAGCTTCCTGCGCACGCCTTCATCGGCGAGACCCAGGATCGCCGTGGCGAACAGCGCCGCGTTGACGGCGCCCGGCTTGCCGACGGCGAATGTCGCCACCGGGACACCGCTGGGCATCTGCACCATCGACAGCAGCGAGTCCAGTCCCTCCAGCGACCAGGCCTTCATCGGGCATCCCAGGACCGGCAGATGGGTCTGCGCCGCAACCACCCCCGCAAGGTGAGCCGCGCCGCCAGCCGCACAGATCAGCACCTTCAGTCCGCGTTGCTCGGCTGAGCGACAATACTCCGCCAGCCGATCCGCCGAGCGGTGGGCTGAGATCACATTGCGTTCATGCGTGATGCCTAACCGAGTGAGCATCTGGCAGGCGTCCTTGATCGTCGGCCAATCCGACTTGCTGCCCATCAGAATGCCGACCACCGCACCATCCACCGTCGTGTAGTCACTGCTCATGCGTCGCTCCTGAGAAGCCAACCTGGAGCGAGTGTACACTTGTCGGCGTACTTTGCAGCGTCTCCCGATGCCCTTATCCAAAACACCCAACCTGGCGATCGTCGGCGCCACGGGCGCGGTGGGGCGGGAGCTACTGCTAATCCTCGGGCAGCGGACCTTCGGCCACGGCACGCTCCGCCTGTTGGCTTCGGCGCGCTCCGCCGGATCAACCGCGGGAGATCTTCCCATCGAGGCGTTGACCGACCGGAGCCTGGCCGGGGTGGACCTGGCGTTCTTCTGCGCCGCCGCCGAGGTTAGCCGGCAGTTCGCGCCCGCTGCCGTCGATCACGGCACGGTGGTCATCGACCACTCCAGCGCGTTTCGCATGGAGCCGGACATCCCGCTTGTCGTACCCGAGATCAACGGCGAAGTGCTCGACAACTTCGATGCTACGACCGGCGGAATCATCGCCAACCCCAACTGCTCGGCGATCATCGCGCTGCTGGCCGTCACGCCGCTGCACCGCGCCGTCGGCGTCAAAAGAATGGTTATCAGCACCTACCAGGCGGCGTCCGGGGCCGGAGCAGCCGTCATGCGCGAACTTCAGCAGCAGGTCCACGATCACGCCGCCGGGAAGCCGTACACGCAGAACGTGCTCGGCCGGCCGTACCTGTTCAACCTCTTCAGCCACGACTCGCCGATCGGACCGGACGGATACAACCAGGAGGAGCGCAAGATCATCCGCGAGACGCACAAGATATGGCACGATGATTCAGTTCAGATCACCGCCACCTGCGTGCGGGTGCCGGTGCTCCGCGCCCACTGCGAAGCGATCAACCTCACGTTCAACAACCCGCTCAGCGAAAGAGACGCACGCGTGCTGCTCGGCGAGGCGCCTGGCGTGAAGCTCGTTGACGATCGCGACGCAAACAAGTTCCCTGAGCCGATCGACGCCACGGGGCTCGACGAGGTGCTCGTGGGCCGCATCCGCGCTGACACCAGCCAGCGGCCGGGCCTGGGGCTGGATCTGTTCGTGGCCGGCGATCAGCTGCGCAAAGGCGCCGCGCTGAACGCCGTCCAGATCGCCGAGCGCCTGGTGGCGCAAACTCCTCGGGTAACGGATGTGCCCGTTTAGCCGTCACCGCCAGGCGACGCTCCGGCCGCAACTGCGTCACGAACCGCCCAGCCGTGTCACATCGGCCACGGCTCCAAGCGCTCTGGCCGCCCGTTGCGCGTCGGCCGACTTCACCAGCAAGATATCCGTCTCGTAGGTCGAGATCGCCAACACGCCGACACCCGCGCCGGCCAACGCCCCGCTGAGTTTGGCCAGCACGCCGACCGCTGAAAAGCCCAGCCTGCCCACGATACGCATCGCCACCCAATGACGCTCAGCCTGCACGTCGGCCGGGACCGCATCCTGCATCGCCACGATCGACAGCTCCCGGTCCGTGCGGGTGATGCTGATCAGTCCCCCACCGGCGGGCACCCATTGGGGAATCTCAGCGGTCGCCGGCAACCGACAGACCGCGAATCGCCCGGCAATCCATTCCAGTTCAAGCTCAGCACCACTCATGCCACGCAATCCTTGCGCCGATGTCACCCCGGAGGTCAATCCGATCAAGCGTGTCACGCAACGACGCTCCCGGTTGATCCTCCACCGCGATGTTATACAATCGCGTTCGACCACTGGGGATTGGTGTAACGGTAGCACGGCTGACTCTGGATCAGTTAGTCTGAGTTCGAATCTCAGATCCCCAGCTTTCGAGGGCGGGCGAAAGTCCGTTTAGCCGCGGCCGCCTGGCTGCGTGTCTGTCTCCAAACATCAGGATCATCGCAACCACGCACCGGCGCGGCGGCACCTGCGCCGAGCCATGGGAATCCGCACACTTCTCCATTGCATCAGCGGAGGTGCGCGGTACACTAGGAGCGCCGTGCGGCGTCTTCACCTGTGAGGAGGTGCAGCCATGTCGTCCAGCCATCAATCCGTGAAATGGGCAGTCGCCGCCATCGCTGTGCTTGGGGCGATGATGCTGACCTCGGCCGCTGCCCAGGCCGGCAGCATTGAGGCGATCTACACCAACATTGCCGGCCACCAGACCGCGCAAGTTCCGGGAGTGCCCGGTGAGCAGTTCCGGTCGCCCCTGGTCCCGTTTCTCACACTCTATGGCAGCCCGGTCGGAGCGCATTGGATCTTCAAAGCGTTCACCGACAATCCGAACTCCGATGCCAACGACGTGATCGTCGTCGGTTCGGGGCGCATGGGGACCGTGGTCGCCAAGGAAGGCGATCCTTCTCCCATTGGCGGTCTGACCTACGGCTTTATGGATTCGGATTGCGGCATCAACAACTCCGCCCGATACGTCTTCGGCAACCGGCTTTCCGGTGGGCCGGCAAGTAACGATGAGATCATCTTCACATTCGACGGCGCGAATCTCATCACTGCTGTCCGCGAAGGCGATGCCGCTCCAGGCTTAGTCGATCCGACCGGCGTGGAAGACGAGCTGTTCGGCAACTCGCTCAACTCGGCGCACATCCTCAGTGACAATACGGTCGCCTTTCGGGCCGACTTGATCCAGAACATTCATAATGATTATGAATCGGCGCTGTACCACGGTTCGATGGTCTTGGTTCAAGAAGGCACGCCGGCCGGACCGAATCCCCGAGAGATCTTTGATAGCTTCGTCGCGCTGGCCGGCAATACCTTCAGCAGCAGCGCCGACGGTGGATCGTGGATCGTCGAGGCGGACATCATGCCCGGCTTCGGAACGATTGAAGCGGTGGTCGTCAACGGCTGGATCGAGCTGCGCGACGGCGACCTCTTGGACGGACTCGCCTCGCCGGTGGAGGTCGTCTCTGCCGTAGACATGGCCGGTAACGGCGATTGGTTTGCGATTGGTGGGCTCGCCAACGACGATCGTTGGGCCGTGCGCAACGGTCTGGTCATCGCCGCCACCGGTCAGCCCATTACGCCCAGCGAGCCGGAGGAAGTCTTCGCCGGACCCATGCTCGCGGCCAACGCCAACGCCGCGGGCGACTTCTTTGTCATCGGCACCACCTCGAATCCCGATCCGAGCGCGAACCAGGTCGTCGTGCTCAACGCACAGATGGTGATTGCCCGCTCCGGTGACCCCGTGGACCTCGACGGCGACGGGCTCAACAACGATGACGCGTTCATCGAGAGCTTCACCGCCAACGACGCCTTCCTGTCGGATGATCTGAACGACGATACGTTCGATGACCGCGAGCTCTACGTGTTCGCGACGTTGCGCAACGGGCGCGGCACGATGCTCGGCCATGCGTTCTTGGTCGTGCCGCTGGCCCTGGCGACATGTCCAGGCGACCTCGACAGCGACGGCAGCGTGGGCATTCTCGATCTGCTCGCGCTGCTCAGCGCCTGGGGCAGCAATCCCGGCGGACCGCCCGACTTCGACGGCGACGGCTTCGTGGGCACGATCGACCTGCTCTTCCTTCTGGGCAACTGGGGGCCCTGCCCGTCGTAGAGCCGGTGGCGGCCGGCGCTATTGCGCGAGTCGGGTCAGGGCGACGATGTCGTCAGTGGTCAGATCGACAAAGCGCATTCCGATCTCGTGGCGGCGGAAGCCGGTCTTGCGTGTCCAGGCGATCTCGGCGCGCACCTTGACGCGCACGTCGCGTGCCCAGAGTTCGAACGTCTGCGTGCCGTGGAGGCGACGGATGCTGCGAATGCGCACGCCGCCTGGGGAGAGGTTCACCACCTTTCCCAGGTCGCTGAAGATCTCGTGGCCGCGCTGGCGGCGCCCGGTCATGCGGCGATCGATAAACGGGCGCAGACTCCTGGCGCTCTGGCGGATCCGATCGGTGAGGGTTCTGGGGATCAAGCGGCTCTGCGGGGTCCAGGGCATGGCGTGTTCCTCGTGGCCCCTCCAACTCTTCTCGGCCAGGGGCCGTGGGCTCCTGAGCGTTTTTGGACTGGTCTGCCGCCGAGCGGACGGTCATGTGGTCCGGGCAGCGGGCCATCGTTGGATTTCCGCCGTGGTTCCGTTACGGTAGCCGCGAACTCGGAGGCCCGGGACCGTGGCGCAGAGCGTTCAGCACGACATTCTCAT
>JADFIM010000225.1 GCA_022566725.1 Planctomycetota bacterium | reverse complement strand
CCCATCAGACGCTTCGCACGGTTCTGAGCGACCTGCCCCGCACGGCGTGGCGATGGATGCGACGTTGGTCCGGGCAACCGGCCGGCAAGCGGAAACGGCCCGACAACCTGCTCTGGGCCCTGTCGGATGTCTCGTTTGAAGTCGAGCGCGGGCAGATCATGGGCGTCGTCGGGCCCAACGGATCCGGAAAGAGTACGCTGCTGAAGCTCATCGCGGGTATCACCGCCCCCACAGAGGGATGGATTGCCACCCGCGGCCGCCTTGGGAGTCTCTTGGAAGTCGGCACGGGCTTTCATACTGAGCTGACCGGTCGGGAGAACGTTTTCCTCAACGGCGCCATCCTGGGTATGAAGGCGTCTGAGATTCGCCGGCGCTTTGATGAGATCGTGGAGTTCTCCGGCATAGAGCGGTTCATCGACACGCCGGTCAAGCGCTATTCGAGCGGCATGTATACCCGGCTGGCCTTCGCGGTGGCGTCCCACCTCGACCCCGACATCCTCCTCGTCGATGAGGTGTTGGCCGTGGGCGATCGTGCGTTCCAGAAGAAATGCCTCTCTCGGATCGAGCACCTTCGGGAAACCGGCCAGACCATCTTCCTGGTCACGCACGCGACCGGGACGATCCAGCGTTATTGCACGCGCGCCATCCGCTTGGAGAACGGGCGAGTCATCGCGATCGGCCGACCGGATGAGATTGTCGAGCACTACATCCAAGATGTTGACGGGGTGTCGAGCCGCCATCCCACGCCCTTCATTGAAGCGCCGCCGCCGGAGACCAAGACCCTTGGACAGGTGGTTGGGATACTCGTCATGGACGACGAGGGCCGCGACCGCGCGGTCTTTCGGTTGGGTGAACCCATCCGCGCACGTCTCACTTTCGAATTAGACCAGCCTTGCCAGCAGGCGGTGGCTTCGCTGGGTCTCGCGACGTTCGATGGTGTCTGGCTGACCACCCAGTGGTCGGAATCGTGCGACCTCGGCCGGGGGCGGTACGAGGTAATCTTCGAGTTCGACGCGCAGTTCAACAGCTTGAATCTGCAGATCGGTTTCGGCTTGTCGAGCCAGGAGGTATCTTTTCACCACCACTATGATCTGGGCAAGATCGTGATTGAGAACGTGTTTGCGGACGGATCGAGGCCGATGGGAGATACTTCAAACGGTGTCGTGATGAGCCGAGCCCGGCCGGGCATTCGTCCTGTGTGATGAAGGGTCGCAACGGAATGGGCGGATTCACGCGCTCAATTGCTGGAGGTCTGCGGAGGATGGCGAATGCGATTGACCCGCCGCCACCACCGCCGCCGCCGCCAACCCAGCGCGATCTGGCCCTCGAACAATGGCTGCGCGATGAGGGTGACAAGACGCTTCGCCTGCACTACGACCTCGGGCCGGAATCGACCGTTGTGGACATCGGCGGGTACGAGGGCCAGTGGGCCAGTGACATCTACGCGATGTATCGGTGTCGCATTTTCGTGTTTGAGCCGGTCACCGCCTACGCCGCCGCGGCGACCCGCCGCTTCGTTCACAACGATGCCATCCGGGTGTTCCCGTACGGATTGGCTGCGTCAACGGCTGATAGTGAGATCACCGTCAACGGCGATGCGTCGTCTCTGTTCAACCATGGCCAGACCCGGGAGATCATCAAGCTGAGGGATGCGGTGCAGTGCTTGCGGGGCGACCTGGAGTTGAATGAGATCGACCTTATGAAGCTCAACATTGAGGGGGCGGAGTACGATCTTCTCGATCGCGTCCTCGACGAGAAGTATCATCTCGCGATCCGCAATATCCAGGTGCAATTCCACGACTTCGTCGAGGACGCCCAGCAACGAAGGAGCGACCTCAGGCGCCGATTGTCGGAAACGCACGAGTTGACGTATGAATACTACTTTGTCTGGGAAAACTGGCGCAGGCGGGATTGAGTCGCCTGACCCGATGTTGGTCAGCGTGGTGGTGCCGGTCTACAACCGCGAGCTTTTCATTGAGCGGTGCGTTCGCAGCATCGTCGATCAGGACTGCATCGACGTTTCCCGGATCGAGATAATCATCGCCGACGACGGCTCGACGGACGATACGGTCGAGGTAGTCCGTAGCATTGACGTGATCCCGGCCCACGTTGAGTTGATCGAGCTGTCACACATCGGCGAGCCGGGCAGCGTCCGCAACCAGGCGCTGAGGCGTGCCCGCGGCGCGTTGATCGCCTACTGCGATTCTGACGACTTCTGGCTGCCGCACCATCTCGCCACGGTCATCCGCGAATTCGACCGAGACCGCGAGCTGGCGATGGTGGCCACCGCCTGGGGGTTCGCTCACTTCATCCCTCAGCCGGACGGCACGATCCGCAATGAGTATCGCGTCATGCCCCATCCTCTCGACAGTGTGAATACGAATTGCCGGGTGCACCGCCGAGAATGCCTGGATGTGGTCGGGTATTTCGGCGACGCGCGGTGGGGGGAGGATCAGGATTTCTTCGCGCGGATCGAGCAGCATTTCAAGACGACAAAGCTGCCGATCGTGACGAACGTCAACGGCTACATCAAAGGCGGCAATAACGTTACCTACTGCTTCGACAATGGTGTCAAGCGGGTGTATCACTGAGCGATCGGGAGCGCCTTTGTGGTTCCGCAAGTGAGCGTGCTCATGCCGGTCTACAATGCGTGCAGCGTTCATCCGCGCAGCATCTGGAGTCGCTGGTTGTTCCGGCGCAGGCTCGAAGAGGCCGGACGCCGCAAGCGCCGCTTTCTGGAGCAGGCGATTGAGTCCGTCTTGCAGCAGACGTTTGCCGATTTCGAGTTGGTGATCGTGGATGATGGCTCCACCGACGACACTCCGGCCGTGCTGCGCTCCTATGCTGAGGGCGACCCACGGATCCGCGTGGTTCGCTACGAACAGAACCGGGGCGTTGCTGGCGCCCTCAATCACGGCATCGAAGCCTGCCGGGCGCCGCTCATTGCAAGGCACGACGGCGACGATATGAGCCCGGTCACGCGCTTGGAAGTGCAGAAGGCCTTTCTCGATGCCCGCCCCGAGACGGCGATTTGCGGTACGGGCATGTATGTGATCGACGAAGACAACAAGTTGATGAACGAGATCCACCATCCGGCGGATTACGAGTCCATCCGAGCGTTTCTGCGGACTACCGGCTGCCCGTTCGTTCATGGCAGTGTGCTGGTTCGGGCTGAAGCCTTGCGAAAGCTCGGCGGCTACTCGACGGCGAAGGAGTTCCGCGTTGTGGAAGATTACGAGTTGTGGGTTCGGATGGCGGCCGAGCATCGGATGGAGAACATCCCCAATCGTGCGTTGTACTTTCACCGCCACCACCCGCACAAGATCGGCGTCCGGCACATGAAGGAGCAAGCCAGAGCGACGCAGCGCGTGAGGGAAATAGCTGCCGCCACGCTGGCATGAGAACAACGAATGCGGATCCTTTACGTAGCCATGCGGTATGACTATGGCGATCCGTTAGCCGGGGGCAGCTTTGAGCATTGGAACTTCTTCCATCCGTTGTCACAGATGGGGTTCGATCTGCTGTACTTCGACTTTCTGTCGATCATGCAGCGGCGCGGACAGCAGGAGATGAACCGCAGGCTCTGGGAGGTCGCCAGGTCCGAGAGACCGGACCTGATGTTCGTCGTGCTCTTTCAAGATCAACTCGACAAAGGTGTTGTTCGGCGGATTTCCGAAGAACTTGAAACCGTCACGATCAACTGGTTCTGTGACGATCACTGGCGGTTCGACAACTTCTCGCGATTCTGGGCGCCGTGCTTCAACTGGGTGGTTACGACTGCTCGCAGCGCCGTGGCGAAGTACGAACGGATCGGCTACGCGAACGTCATCAAGAGCCAGTGGGCCGCAAACCACTTCCAGTACCGCCGGCTTGAGCTGCCGCTGACGTACGACGTGACGTTCGTCGGCCGCCCGCACGGCGATCGACGGGAAATCATCACCGGGCTGCGGCGGGCAGGCATCGATGTTCGAGTTTGGGGCGAAGGGTGGAAACAGGGACGGATCGACCAGGAGCAGATGATCCGGGTCTTCGGCCAGTCGCGAATCAATTTGAATCTCTCCCAGGCTTCATCGGCTGGTGATTCGCCTCCGCCTTCGGCCCTGGGCCGCCGGCTGGCCACCCTGCCGTGCCCGGGTCCGATCCGACGACTTGGCAAACGAGTCCTCGGCCGCATGGGGGTACTGTCGCAGTCGTTGGGTGTTGCCGACGGGACCCTTCGGCCCGAGCAGATCAAGGGTCGCAATTTCGAAGTGCCGGGCTGTGGCGGGTTCCTGCTGTCCGGGCTCGCCGACGATCTCGATCGCTACTACTGCATCGGCGAAGAG
>JADFIM010000224.1 GCA_022566725.1 Planctomycetota bacterium | reverse complement strand
CTTTGGGAGGTGAAGGCCCGCCGGCGTCAGCCGGTCGCGGCCGCCCGCTCCACGATGTCGCATCTCCGCAAGCTCAATCGGCGATGGGAGGTCTTCCTGGAATGCTTGCGCCCCGCCCATTCCGCCCACGCAGCCCAGCAGGGCGATCTGTTTGCCCGTGGGAGCTTTCGAGACACCCGGGGCATCGAGGCGGTGACCCTGCTGCTTGGACCGGAATCCTCGGCCGGCGGACCGTCCATCGTCCTGACCGTGCCCGAGAGCAGCCGGCACCGTCTCTTTCGAGGCAGCGACGACGGTACGCTGGAGATTCATCGTCGATCGTTGCCGGACCGCTGGTTCTGCCGAATCGTGCTGCCGGATCGCTGGCTGGCGGGAATGTCGCAGGGTGGGCCCACGCTCATCGGTTTGGTGCGGACGCATGGCGACGGCGACGCCGCTGAGACCGTTCGCAACGCGACGGTCCCCTGGCGGCCGCTTGACCCCGGCCGGGCAGCCATCGACCTCACCGCCTGGGACGCGCTGCCGCCACCGTGACCGCCCGAAGGGTAGTGCCCTAAGTTGAGTGAATAGCCCTTTGGGCCATCAGGCCCACTGAGGCGGGCGCTCTACATGCACGCCCTCTGCAACTTCGATCGTGTCCGGCATGACGGCAAGCGCCAGATGGCCGCCGTTGATGTGGCCTTCGTCATGGCAGGCATCTGCCACGGCTTGATTCTTCCGTGCGGGCGGGAACCAACCGGTGATCCGCTTCTCAGGGAACCAGCGCCGAACCATCTTCACCGGAGGCACAAGATCGGTGTCACCGCCCACCAGTACGGCGGCGTCGAACTGGTCTCGGAAGGCGTCTGCAACCATGTGGCTGGCAATCGCGCAGTCGGTCATCTTCTCTTCGAAGGTGGTCCAGGTATTGCCGCAGCTACGGCATTGCTGCGGCTTCCGGTAGTACTTCCCAAGGATGATCTCGGCTTGGGAATAAGCCCTAATGGCGTCGAGGTATTTGGACTGCCGGTCCCGTTTTGCCTTAGGCTGTCGAACTCTGGCGGTGAAGTACTTGACCCCAACAAGCTGCTGCGAGGGGGCCAGTAACGAGGCGACCAGGGCAAATGGGTCGATCCAATAGAACTGCCGCCATTTTCGCTGTCTTAGACCGTAGTAGAGGTTGAACCCGTCAATATAGCCGATTACACGTTGCATTCAGGCCCCGCCTGGGGTAGGATATCCAAACGAACCACGCTGGGGTTAGCCCCCCAGTCAACGCCCAGCCCCAAAGCTGGGCGTTCTTTTTGTTGAGGCATTACTCGCTGCTATTTCCCCCGTTTCGCTCGTCTGTAGGTTCCACGATTGACCGCTCCAGCTTCCGCTTGATGAGTTCCAGCCAGTCGGCGGGGCGACCCCGGCGATGAGGGCGGGATTGGCTCAGTCATTCTGGACGATCGACGATCTCTTGCCAGCTTGGTGAAAGTCCCGGCAAAACCCGAAGTGCTCTGATTTTGGCCAATGCGCGCATTCAAACATTGAACCCTCTTGCGGCCTACCTGATTTTGGCCGTTTGAGGGTTGAATCTCAAATTGGGACACGATCGCCCAAGGCGTGGTTGCTCCTTACGGTCGCGGCTCGTGGCTGACACTACACCTGTTCAGCAATCAATCTAGAACCGAATCTTCACCGCCAGGCCGAGGAAGCCGGCGGGGTCGAAGTTCTCGCTGCCGATGCCGGTGCCGTTGCGATCTTCAAGCTCCAGGCTTCCCCCGGCCGTCAGCCCGCCGTACACATCGACGCTGAAGTTTTCATTGATCCGATGCGATAGGCGGACCCAGAACGGCAGGCTGGTTTCTTCGCCGACTCCGCCGGGCGCGACGCCGGTGTTGTCAAGACGAAACCGGCGGAAGTCATACCGCCCGCCCAGCGCGGCCTCCCATCCGCGGCCGAGGTCGTAGATGAGCTCCAGGCTGGTGCCGCCGCTTGCCCCCGCGCCGCCCAGCGTGCTGAGGCGCAGCTTCTCCTTGAGCTGCCAGTTGAGCACGATGACCGGAACCACCCTGGCATCGTCCTCGATCTGGCTGACGATGCCGAAGCCGCCGCCGACCATGAGGCGGTCGTTGAACACATGGGTCGCGCTGACCACCGCGCCGCCGATGAGCGAATCGTCCCAGTCCGCGCCAGTTTCGCGCGAGAACTGAACGACGGGCCCGGTGGAGATGAACCAATCGTTTCTGACGGTCCATCGAAATTGGGCTGCGAATCCCAGCGTGTGGATATCCTCCCACGGCCTCTCGCCGCCCAAGCGCGTTGCCCCGGTGAAGTCGTATTGGTCGAGCGCGTATCGGAAGCTCAACTTCAGATTCAAGTCCTGATCAAGCTCGGTCTCGGCGTCGAGGCCGAAATGAAACCTCGACACGCCGATCGTTCCGCCGCCGTCAATGTCGGTATCGAACCGGAGTTCATAGCCACTGGGCAGCGAGAATGTGATCTCGCGTTCGGGCTCCGTGGCGTCCTGATCTTGGGCGCGAGGTTCGGCCAGGCCGGCGTCGGCAGGGACCAAGGCCGCCACCAGCGCTGCGGCGAAAGCCAGTGCATTGATTCGGTGGGTCGTGATCACGGCGGGATTCCTGGTGTCATCGGTTGGGCCTGCGGGAGGCAATCACTTTTGCCCGCTGGCCTACGTCGGCGCAGGGGGTCGGCGGATCAGCCTCGTATCCGCCTACAGTAGACGATCCACTCGATCACGAGCAGGCCGATCGCTGCCGCCGTTAGCCACGGCCAGAGCTCCAGCGGCGCGACGGCGCCGGCCGTGGAGGCTTGCGTCACCTGGGCGTTCACGACCAGCGACCGTCGGGGGCGTATGTCCGATTCGATGTCGCTGGACATGTTCACGGCGATTCGATCCATTGGCGGCGCAGCACCCCGCACTCGATACAAGCCGACCCGTCGAAGCATCGGCAGCGTCACCTCAGGTTCCGCATCGACCTCGACCGTCGCGTTGATCGGGCCTTCGATTGACAGTTGCCTCGCGTCAGGCAGGCGGCGAACGGTAATCGGCCGGCCCGGCTGCGCTGCCATGCCAACGGAGTCGAGGCCCTCGCCGCCCAGAGTCAGATAGTCCAGCACATTTTGCATGAACACGGTGATGCTCACGTGCATCGGCCAGTTACTCTGCTGCAAGGCGAAGCCCACGAGCACGTGCCGCGCCCCGCGCCGGCGCACGACGGCGATCACGGGTTCGTCAGGCCCCCATGCCAGCGGCGTCGCATCCTGGGGCAGGTCGTAGCCGCCAAAGTCCGCATAGACCAACGTGTCCAGTGACACGTGCCGCATGACCGGGTGCTGGCGGTCCCAACTGAGGATGCGCCGGCCGCCTGGGTCGCTGGGCGGGCTCCGGCCGAACCCCGCCGGTGCGGCGCCGAAGCTAATGGTGGCAACGCTCGGCCAGCGATGCGGCGACACCCGATCGAAGATCACCAGATCGAATTCGTCCGACGACCACCGCAGCGCTTCGTCGTCCCCATTGGACGGTTGAGATGGCAGCACGACCAGCCGTTGCGGCTGGAGCGCCTCGACCAGGCCGTGCAAGAATGGATCAGGATCGTCACCGGGATGCACAAGTGCGATCCTCGGCGCGGCCGGCGGTCTGAGCACCAGCGCTGCCGTGTCGTCGCCGTCCAAGTCGTCGCGGCGGTTGCCCGAAAGCGTAAGCACCGCTGGGCCGCTCAGATCCAACGTGTATGTGATGGAAGTCTCTCCGACGCCGCGATCACTCGCCGCCGGAACCCGTACCGACTTGACCCCCACAGGCTGCCCGTCCAGCCGCAGCGTGAAGGTCGTGTCGATCGGCTGCGGTCCTGCGTTGACCACTCGCGCGAACGCGAGCACCTTCCCCGGGTCCTGGTAGTCGCGCCGGGCGCTGAACGTGGCGATGCCCACGTTGTCCACCGCCTCGTCCGGCTCCGGCCCGACGCCGATGAAGCGCAGATCGCCGGCCTGCAATGAGAATCCGCTCGCCTGGATCGGTTCCCCGACCCCCCCGTCGGAAATCAGCACGACCTCCGGAGGCGGTTGATCGACCGTCTCGTCGCGGCTGGCGAACGCGCCGGCCAGGGCCAATGCGGCGTCCAGGTTCGCCTGCTCATCCGTCGGGCCGATCGAGTCGATCGCGTCCAGAAGGATTTGGCGATTCGATTCAAACCCGCTGTACACCTGCGGTGATGATCCGAACGCGACCACCATCAACTCACCCGGTTCGCGGCGCCGGCCGAGCCGCTGCACAATTTGTTTGGCTGCGGCCTTGGCGGCTTCCAGACGGCTGCGCCCCTCAGCATCGCGGGCGTTCATCGACGCGCTGCGGTCGATCAGCAGGATCACCCGTGCCC